>JAEOTN010000011.1 GCA_016839865.1 Promethearchaeota archaeon
TAATTTTCAATATTTTATTTACTTGAGAACTAAGTTTGCTAATACCATCAGGAAAATATATTTTTACATTTTTTACTCTTGTTGTATTCTCTATTAATTCACTTATACCTTGAGCAGCACCTAATGCGTCAGGATCTGCGTTCTGATGGCTAGCTATGAGTACGTTTCCTGATAATTTATTTAGGAAAGACAAATCAATTTTCAATTTAATACAATTATCGTTATCTTGTTAAAATAAGAATAATTGGTTTTTTATGATGTTAAAATTCCTAGTTCTTTTTGAAGAGTTTCTTGTAATGCATCAAGTCTTTCTTTGGTTTTTTGCTCTTGTTTTGTAAGAACTTTAGCTCGCATTTCTAAAAACTCTATTCTATCAGTAAGTTCTTGAATAATTTGGTCTTTTGGTTTCTCAACAAGTACTGCACCTACGGATTTGTAGGTTTTAGCTCCTTCAAGTATAGTATTTAAAGTCTCTAGAGCTTTTTCTGATTCAGATTTTTCTATCTCAAGTCTTTGTCTTTGAACTATCAGCTGTTGCATTGTGTTCTGAAGTTGTTGGAGTCTTTGAATTCTTTCTTGAACATTTGGTGGTAATTGACTTAGTCCTGACATATATATCGCTGTTAAGAAAAAGAAGGTCTGTTTTATACTTATTGATATGTGCGTGTGTTTAATTCAGTTTCTTCTAGTCCAATCTCTTCCTAAAGTTTCTCTAGCAATTACTATTTTTTGAATGTTAGCTGCACCCTCAGCACCAATACAATAACTAAGAATTCCTCTATATCCCATCTCAAGTGGACATTCTTTAGTATATCCATATGCTCCAAGCCAATACATAACTCGTCTAAATACGTCAAGAGCATGATGTGGTGCTAAGTATTTACACATAGAAAGATATTTACTAACTTCTAGTGCACTAAATGTTCCATGTTTGTATTTTTGGTCAAGCATCCATGCTGTTTTATATACTAATGTTTTTATAGCTTCATGATGTGCTGCCATATCCGCTAGATCAAACTGGATTCCTTGATATTTTGCTAAAGCTTGTCCAAATGTCTGTCTTTCTTTAATATAGTCCATACCAACTTCCATAGCTCTTAAAGCTGCACCTATACAACTAGCAGAAACTAAAACTCGAGCAGCGTCAAATCCTTCCATTGTGTGATAAAATCCTCGATTTGTTTCTCCTAATTGATATTTTTTAGGTATTTTAACATCAGTCATTTTGAAGCCTCCTGTGCTAATTGCCATTCTACCAGTATTTTCGAAGCGTTTTGTGATTTCAACTCCATCATAATTTACTGGCATAAAGACTGAGGTCATTCCCCTGTGACCAGCTGATCTATTAGTATAACCTGATACGAAATAACCTCCATCCATCTCTTTTGCTTCAGTTGTTCCACTTATGTATGTTTTTTCCCCATTCACGATCCAACCATCTCCATCAGGTATTAAATTTGTCTTGAATCCTGCAACGTCAGAGCCACCACCAGGTTCAGTTACTCCTATCCCAATGAAACCGTTCCCTTTTGTAGCTCGCCTTATGTATTTTTCTTTGATTTCTTCGCTAGCTAGTTTATTAACAACATAGCCCCAGCTTGCTTGTACCAGGTAGAATACAGGAACCGCGACGGATATATCGGCGTATCCTAGTTCTTCTGCTCCAATTGTCGCAGTGACCCAGTCTGCATCGACTCCTCCATCTTCTTCTGGAAGTGTTAGTAATAAAAGCCCGAGATCTCCCAAACCTTTAATGAGGTCATTTGGGATAAGGTGTTTCTCATCGTTTTTTCTTACTTGTTCTAGAGAAAGATTTTTCGACAACCATTCTCGAATGGCTTCTTTAAATAGTTCTTGTTCTTCCGAAAATGAATAATCAATCATTTATCTCACTTGTTTAATATGTTCTGTGTACTTATTTCTGTATTAAATGTTTTAATGCTTACGCGTGTTCTTTTAATATTTATCCTTTTAATTTTAATCATTTATGCGTACGCGCGTGTGGTCTGATTATGTAATAAATGTTAGATTATTCGAATGGAACTCGAGTAATAGAAGTAAATATTTTCAAATTTTCTTTATTTATCTTCGTACGCGTTGCTGTAAATAGATCATTAATGCCGTTATTGTAGAAATATGAAAGATACAAAATTCGAATATTGGATCAAGAAATCTATACTGAGTACGCTGGATAGTACCTATTATAATTGAAATTATTATTAAAACTAATAAGGAGTTTTTCCACGAATCCATTTCAGAAAGGCTCATCAAGAAAAAACTCCTTAAAACAGATGTATTGTGCTTAAGTCTTCTAATGGAATATCTTGATATGAGCCTTCTGGCAATGTTCTTCTTATTGTCATAGGAAGAACTCTATCGCTTAATTCAACTATTGCTATATCAATGGGGTCACTTATTTTCTGGGATAGATTTGCTAGTATAGGTGCTCCAAGACTAATTTGAAGAGCTCTGGCCCCAATAATTCTTGCCCTTTCGAATCTTGTTAGCTTGGGGGGACCGATCTTGACTTTTTCACTCAAAGTATTCTTACTACCCCTTGAAACTATTACCCAAACGAAAGAAAGA
>JAEOTN010000197.1 GCA_016839865.1 Promethearchaeota archaeon
ATACATTGAATCAAATCCATTCTTCCTTAGAGGAACAATAACTTTGGTTTCTTTTTAATCATAAATTTTATTTAGTCTTTCATTCAATCCCTAGACTATGGCATCGATTTCTTTCTTCAAATTTGGAATGCATTTAATGGCACTGAAATTTCGCTTATCACCAAAGTTTCGCGAAGAAATCTACATTCCAGAAGAAGATTACGCTTTCAATGTGGTAATGAGAATAACTACTCGTTCTGAAGACATAAATATTTACATCAAATTCCACAATGGACGAATGAAAATCCTAAAACATCATCCAAAACCTGATACCACATTAGTATACCGAGATAAAGAAACGATGGCATATGCAGCTACTATTTCTGCTGATCAATCCTTAGATATGTTATTATCCGGAGACCTTTACTATATTGGATCTCTATCTCATCTGAGTAAGTTTAGTTATTTATCAACCATTTTTCCAACGAAGCCGAAGAAAACCCTCTCGAAAAACTTCCCTCCACCAAGTAAAATCACAGAAGAACAAGAAAAAATTAAGAAAATCCAGAATCTTGTTCTAGATAAAAAGGTGGATAACACCAAATTTCTGAAAGACCCCTATCTTGGACGATATAGTCTAGCGGATTTTCCTCATTTGAAGAAATTAAAAAATGAATGGTTTTCCACTCATGCTCATTTCTGCACAGAAAGGGCTGAGACTCTGACTAAATTCTTTAAGCAAGAGGGATTCGAGAATAAAAAGGATGGAACGGAATGGCAACCAGGGGAACGTCAAGGGTTAATGCTGAAGTACATCTTGTCAAATAAAACACCCCGAATTTTTGAAGGAGATCTACTCCCGGGAAGTACCACAAGTAAAAAACTGGGTGTTCTATTATATCCCGAATTCGGAGGGATAGGAATGTGGCCTGAATTGGCCACCATGCAAAATCGTGAGTTAAACCCATACCACATTGAAGAAAAAGATTCAGAGTTACTCAACAAATATGTATTCCCTTATTGGATGGATAGAAATATCCGAGAATTAGCTCGTTCTCATTATAATAACCCACAAAGCCAAAGAGCAGAAGAGTTTTTCAGTTTGTATTTTGAATGGAAAACCCAAGCAATTAGTCACACCATTCCAAATTTTACTTTTATCTTGGAAAACGGATTGGATGCGTTTATTGAGAGCATAAATGATAGAATCTTACATGAAAACGAGGAAAGTAAAAAGAAATACTATACCGGAATGAAATCTGCATTAGAGGGAATCAAGATCTATGGAGATAATCTAAGGAGTGAAGTTGAAAGACAAATAAACAATCTATCTCAGGATATTTCCCATCATGCGCATTTTGATGAGTTAAACAAAATGAGATTAATATTGGAACATGTCCCTAGTAATCCCGCACATAATTTCCGTGAAGCTATTACCGCCATCTGGATTATTTGGGTATGTTTACACCAAGAAAATATGAATGCAGGATTATCATTTGGACGATTAGACCAAGTTTTATATCCTTATTACGAGAAAGATATGGAAAGACTTGGGACTGATGAAGAACGGGAAGATTACATTAAGAAAGTTGTAAATTTAATCGGTGCATTTTACCTGAAAGCCCAAGATCACTTACCAATGGTACCCAATGTTGGAAATAAATTATTTGGAGGTTCTTCTTCAGATCAAGCATTAACTCTTGGAGGAATTACCCCAGATGGGGAAAATGCTGTTAATGATCTCACCTTTATTTTCTTAAAAGTAACTGAAATGCTTGGTATTCGAGATCCTAACGTAAATGCAAAATACCACCCTGATATCAATTCCGCTGAATATTTGTCACGGCTTTGTGAAGTAAATATCAACACAACATCCACACCCAGTATTCATAATGATAAGTTAATGATTGAAACTGTTCAGAAGGTTCATGGTTTTACCGAAATTGACGCAAATAACTGGGCAGCGACTGGTTGTGTAGAACCTACCAGTGTGGGAAAACATTTTGGACACACAGGATGCTTAATGGTTAATTTAGTAGCTCCACTTGAAATGTTATTTGGGAATGGGTACCATCCTTTAATCCATCCTCAAGTAGGTTTGACATCAGGAAAATTTGCACAAGAGAATTTCCCAACATTTGAGAGCGTTGTTCAAGGTTACAAAGACCAATTAGCATATATGATTAAGCAAACAGTCGAATATAATAACAACTGTGGTGTTATGCACCAAAAATACCATCCTACTCCTTTACTTTCTACTATGATAGAGGATTGTATTGAGACTGCAACGGACGTTGTAGATGGCGGTGCAATTTACAACTCGACAGGAGCTGCTTTAGTTGCTGTTACAGATGTAATAGATTCATTGTATGCAATTAAAAAACTCGTTTATGAAAACAACATTATTGAATCAGCTGACTTAAAATCTGTTTTAGATAGGAATTTTTCTGAAGATGAAGACAAAGTTCTATTAGAACGGATAAAAAATTTACCGAAGTTTGGATCCGGAGGTGACTCTGAGATTATGGATCTTGCTCATGAATTGATCGATTTCATGTATAATGAATACTATAAATATGAAAATTATCGAGGTGGCAGATATGTTGTAGGATTCTGGTCCATGTCGAATCATAGCGCATTTGGGAAATTATCTGGTGCACTCCCATCAGGTCGTTTACGCGGAAAGGCATTTACTCCAGGGATTACGCCATCAGCTGGATCTTCAGATCAACTCATTCAAAACATAAAAACAATTGCGGCAATTGATCATTTGAAAATGCCTAATAACATGGCTTTTAATGTTAAATTAGTACCAGGTCCCAATGATAGTCATAAAACCGCAGTAAAACATTTCACCGATTACACAAAATCATATTTTGACCTTTCGGGAATGCAGATCCAATTCAACGTAGTTACTTCAGAAATGTTGCGAGATGCAATGGTTCATCCAGAAAACTATCGCTGGCTTATGATACGGGTGTCTGGATATAACGCATATTTCATCTCCTTAAATAAAACTATGCAAATGGAAATTGTGGAACGATACCAATTCAAATAGAGAGCTATAATGAAAATCCCCTATATCGTTGATATAAAAGATAATTCTCTTGATGATGGAGTAGGTATTAGAAGTGTAGTGTTCTTTAAGGGATGTCCATTGAAATGTGTATGGTGCCAGAATCCAGAAGCTCAAGATCCGAAGCAAGAATTAATTTTTCAACCCAAAAAATGCATCAATTGTAGTCCTTCATGTTTTGTAAAGTGTCCTAATGATGCATTTGATTTTGGCACCATGCAGATAAATCGAACCAAATGTAATTTATCGTGGAAATGCGTTGATTTATGTCCAGCAAATGTATTTTCTAGTGCAGGAAAGCAATATGAGATTGATGAGCTAGTACAAAGATTTTCTTCAAATGTTGTATTTTATCAAAATTCTAATGGAGGAGTAACTCTTTCTGGAGGAGAACCTCTCTTGTATCCTGAATATTCTTTAAAATTAATCCAAAATCTTAGAAAAAAGAATATTAACATAGCTATTGAAACTTGTGGATTATTCAAATTAGATGATATCACAAAAGAAATTCTCAGGGAAATTCAACATCTTTATTTTGATATCAAAATTATGAACCAAGAGAAACACAAACAATATTGTGGAACTGATAATGCCAAAATCCTTGATAACTTGCAAAATTTAATTAATTCGGAATTAGTTTTACTCCCAAAACATAAATCTGATTTAATAAAGAACACAGAAAAGCCGTACTTAATTCCTAGAATCCCATTGATTCCAGAAATCGTTACAAGTCCAGAAAATCTCTCTGAGATTGCAATGTTGTTAAAGAATCTAAATGTGAAATTAATTGATTTATTACCCTACAATCCTCTATGGATTGAAAAAGCAAGACTGATTGGGTATATAACTTCATATTTCAGGGAAACATGGATGAGCTCAGAAGAAAAATCAGATTCTGTGAGTTATTTTTATGGTTTTGAATTTG
>JAEOTN010000036.1 GCA_016839865.1 Promethearchaeota archaeon
AACAACCCTTTCCCTTCAGATTCAGAAAATAGTTGACACTAGACCACAAGAAGCAAAAAAATTCATATTGATACGCTTATTAATTGGAGTTTTAATCATAGCAATAAGTAAAGCAGCAGCTACAATATTTTCTTATCGATTTTTCGAAAAAGGACATTTTGCAATACCTACAATTGGGATTTATTTTTGGGCAGAGGTGTTAGATTTGATAGCATGGAGCGGGTTTATTGTGCCCAGCGTTATCTGGTTATTTTACGGTGGATTAAAAGTGAAGAATCCCTATTACATCATACTTATTTTAAGTGCAATTATCGTTCTATGGGTAGGAATTTCTCCCTCCCTAACAGTTCTAGGTGAATCTTACGTTCTCCCGTGGTTTGTTGATAGAGAGTTCCATTTTCTTAGATACTTAGCTTCGAAAATGATTCGGGGGCGTTTCAGAATCTTCCCAACATTAGTCTTTGGTTTTCTTGGGGGAATTTATGGAACGATGTTATACCACAATTTTACTTTCAAAAAAATTCTTTATACTTCGTTGATTATCTTGGGAATTAGTGTAATCGGATTTACTTTCTGGCATTTTTTAATCGAACCAGGTTGGTTTCAAGATTTTGCAAGCGAAGCGGTACCGATGCCCATGCAAATTTTTAATATTGGCACGATGCCATTTTTACTTCTTTTATTCCTTCATAACCAAGACTTTGCGAAAAATGAGAAAAAGAGAGTCAGAGCTGCGAAGAGAACGACTTGGTGGAGAAGATATTCATTATTATCTTTAACTGCGTATGCTCTCGGTACGGAAATCGCTTTTCGAGTGTTTAAATTCTTTACAAATGTATGGGGACCGTCTGTTGATAGAGTAATTCCTTCAGATCCATCAACTTACTTGTTTGCATGGAATTTTTGGCAACTAATCGCTTTTATACTGACCATGTGGGTGTTTTGGGAAATACTCCTCCGGCTTTGGGAACAAGTTAATTTCGCTTTCTCGGTTGATTGGCTATTGGCGAAGGTAGCTCAGCTTCTTACGGGTCAAAAAATGTCTCGAATGAATCTCAAACCTATAATTTATGGTCCAAACAAATTTCGAGAGGATCTTGTAGCTGTACAAAAAAAAGAGTCTGATCGGAAAGGAAAATAGGTTTCTATACCTGATTTGAATCTACTTGTTTCACATAATCAGGTTTATATTTCGTTTTTAACAAATTAGCTCGTGCCATTGCAATCAATTTTCCATCCAAGTTACGAATTGAAGCATCAGCATGAGCAATATTTTTTCCATCTCTTGTAATTTCAGCTTTAACAATCACGTTCTCCCCACCTCTAGCTTTTCCAAGAAAATCTATGCTGAAATCAATAGAAATTAAAAAACCAGGTAATCCAAGAGTTGCAGTAGACATTCCAATCACATCATCAATCATGGCACTCTGAACACCTCCGTGGAGTAATCCTGTTGGATTTGCCATTTCAGTACGGATTTCAAACTCCACCTCTACACATTTATGTGCCGCTGACACAATTTTTCCATTTAACCATTTTGTGAATGGTGGACTGATAGAAAATTCTTTCATCCCCATACCTACAATAGCATTGAATCCGTCAATCATCTTCTTACTTCGATGTAGAGTCTCATCATTCTCTTTCATAGTTATCATCAATATTACGAACTATAAGGAGTTACCTAATGAATTGCGATAAATTTGCGTAGAAATGGTGCAAAAATGTTTATTGAATTATTACTCATTTACTGGACAACTCCCACTGCTATTATCGAAAGCAACAATATTTTTATGAAATCCACAATCCAATCATTTGTCTTATGTCGCTCCTTCTTCAGATAATTGTCTTGCTCTGCTTTTTGGGACTAGTCGTCGTGTTATTTATAGAAAAACTGGACTACTTAGTATTTGCATTCTTGTTTATCATAATTGCGGGAGTAGCAACCGCATTATTGTTAGAGACTCCAGCAGATCCAACGTTAGACCCAAATTCGATAGAATTTTACGTAGAAGCAATTGATTGGGAGGTGGTGAGTTTCCTCATTGCAATGTTTACGATTGTGCAGATTCTTAATGAGAGAAAAATCTTTCATGAAGTTTCCAGAAGAATTGTAGTGACATTCAAAAATCGTATCCGCTTAATGTTCTATTTCATTTGTATAGTGAGTACTATCAGTGCATCAATTTTAGAAGATTTATCAGTTGCAATTATATTTGGACCCGTTATTGTATTGATATGTATTTCTCTGAGCATTAATCCCACTCCATTTTTATTAGGTATGAC
>JAEOTN010000198.1 GCA_016839865.1 Promethearchaeota archaeon
ATACAAACAAGCGTGTGTACAACCTGTATACGGGTTGATCACATAATCTACACTCGGTATGTTACTTTTCGTAATGATGGATTTGGCTTCAACAAAATTAATTTTCATCTTCGATTTGGAATATCGAATCCTATAAAAATCCGTAGTGCTTCAGAAAATAAGTGAGTAAGATATTAAAGTCCTATTTTTGAACAAAATCAACATGCACTCGGTATTGACTACATTCTACACATTTGAAAAGATAACCAACGACACCATCTTCATCCTTCTTTAGTTTTTCACCAAGTTCCTTTCCACTTTTTATCTTCATCCCGTTTTCCTTTAATCTCTTTGCTTCGATATTGAGAGCAGTATCCAATTTTTGGTATAATTCATCAATAGATTTTCCTTCCAATTTTGCAGTGAGATCTGTTGGATTTGTTTCATTCTCGAGGTTAAGAGATTGAGTGTTTTCATTTCCAGTTCCTAAATAACCAATAAAAGCTGTGAAATTGCTACAACAGATTGGCCAAAGCTCAGTTTCAATAGAACTAAAATTTGGAGTTTGATATAACCAGGTTTTTAAAATAGCATCGCATCTCTCCTCGTCAATGTGTTCTTTATTGTAGCAAGCCTGTTCTAAAATATCCATATCCTTAAAATCCACATTTAATATGTCGGCAGCTTTTCCACTTTTGATACAATGGGGACAAATCTTTTGTTCGGGGGAAGTTACTTTGAATGTTCCATTGGAATCCTCATTTTCCATGTAGACAGGTCCGGTATATCTGAAATTTTGCGCCGTCTTGCAAATATCGCATGTAAATTCTTCTCTACTGAAAAGACCGAGCTCATATGCGTTGGGAATATATTTAAAATGGGGTAGTTCCAATTGCTTTGTCATTGTCGTTATCAAATAGAGATATGACAAAATGCATTTTATTGTGATTATAATAAAAAGTACACAGAACTGCAAGATTGTTTTTAGTGGACAAACTTTCTAGTCGATCCACGTATATATCTTAGAATGTGGATTAAACATCGGTTTTTTACATCTTGAAATAAAAAAAAATTAGTTGTAATAGGGTGATCTCTCTAATCTCTCGTGAGGTAGCTTAGGTCGATAACTGAAAGGTGAAGGATTCAAAAAATCAGGACTAATTTGATCGATGAAATCTTGTTCCCTCGCTGATATTTGTGATTCAGGATGTGATTGTATCATTTCTCACCTCACCTCAAGCGTTCTCCGCAGCTGCTACAGAATCGAGCGATTTCCGGTACTTCTGTTCCACAGTACGAACAAAAATTCAGCCGCTCATCTTCAAGTTTTGATTCTTTCTTCGTCTCCACTGTTTTTAGTGGATTGAATTCATCAAATTCCGGTTTACTTGGTGTTTTTGTTTTCATTTCTGTGCTTGAATTTTCACCAGTAAATGTGCTCTCATGGGGGTGTTCATGGGTTGAAGACGGTTCCTCATTTTCTACTTCTGTTTGGAATGTGTAGCTATATCGGGGGGTAAAAAACGCTCTAAATGTTACGCTAATTGCGGAAAACAGTAAAATATAATTTAAAGCTAAACCGAAGAAACTCATTCCAAACGGGAAAAATAAACGATAGGACATCATTCTAAACATGCCATAAAATAGCCATGAAGCCATAACACTAAATAAACTTGGTCCGTAATTCCGTTTTACTTTTAATAATCCATTCAGAGTTTTTGTTTCGGTCATGATTTGTTATGTTCACCTCTTTCTGCAAAAAGAAAGATGCTTTTTTTTTAACCAAAATGGTACGTTTGTTGCGGAAATATAACCATTATGGTTATATAACTAATATCAAAAATAAAATTTAATACTTTTGTTTATGTTTTTATGTTTTTGTTAGTCATGACCTGAAAATTACTAATTATTGGGAGGGATTTTTTTTGTAAATTTCAATTTTATCACTTCTCTTAATAGAGGAAAAGCTAAAATGGGTCGGAAGAATTGTCGTTTAGGGCGTTCTCCGCACATTATTTGAGCCCACATGGCCATGAATTCAACTCCGTGTCTGATAATAGCTGCAGCAAAGGCATCAATAAATATTGGCTGTCGGGCAAAATATTTTGCCATTTTCAGAGACCACTTATGGTCATTCCCAAATTTTTCCATGCATCTTTTCTGATATCGTGATAGAAATGCTTCGCTAAGATCGTTTTGTCGAAATCCTTCTGCGATCACTTCTGCAGCAATGGTGCCTGCATCCATTGCATATTGGATACCTCCACCTGTGAGGGGATCTGCGTGACCGGCAGCATCTCCTACGGCGATGAAATGGTCTCCGTAAGTTCGTTCTTCCATACCGCACCGGATCGGAGCCGCTTTTATACTTTCTATTTTAGCATTCGGTCCCAGAGCATCTACTACTGGTTGATAGTTTTCTAAGATTTCATAATGCATGCGATTCAAGTCTTTACTCGTGCAAGATCCTCCAGGGATAATATAACAACAATAGCTGACTGAATCGTCTCCTTCACGGAAAAGTGACACATACCCGGGGATAAGTTCGGGGGGATAATATACTACTCCATCTTGTTTGTAGTTGTGGGTACCAGCTTCAATATAAACTGTAGAGCAAACCGTGTGATTTTTAGTTTCTCTCAAACTTTTAACGATTCCCAACGATTGAGCAATGGTAGATGTCGAACCATCAGCCGCAATTAACATTTTCGCCTTAAAAGGGTCATTTTTTTGCCCCTTCGAGTTGATTGTCCAAAGCTTTTCAGAGGTTGAGAATTCTACTTTGCCTACATTATATTCTTCAACCAATGTGGTACCTGTTTTTTGGGCTAATCGGGCAAGTTTCTCATCCAATATCGTCCTTTTCACGGACAGTGCCAATGATCCTTTGGATGGTTTAGCCGATGCCCCCATATATGTGATCCCTCGGGGGCTGACCAATCCGCCCTTATCTGCCCATCTACCATGCCCTTCATCGAGTATTTCTTGCAACAAACCCATTTTCTCAAGGTGGGCTTGAGTGGTCTTAAACATGGCGTCACCACAAATCTTGCGACGGGGGAATTTATCCTTTTCTAAAAGTAGAACTTTCTTTCCTTGCATCGCTAAATGGTAAGCACTTGTGGAACCACCTGGTCCCGCTCCAACAATACAAACATCAAAAACAATTTGATTATTTTCTGACATAAATTACCAATCCTTTTGATTACAATCCCTGTCCATATAAACCATTCGATGTGATGTATTGGGGTATCTTGAAAACACGAAATGCAAGAATTGAACGGATCTACAGCTGTTGACTATTCAAAAATAGAAAAAAAATTAAGAGATATGGTGATACAGAAGATTTTGCCACCATAAGTCTCCGGTCATCAGATCTCGAATTATTGTCTCTCCATCAAATGGACCACTAAGGATGATTGCTTCGGTGGAATTGATTGTTTTCAAGTAAAATCTTGTATTATCGAATTGAAGGACCTTATTCTCCTCTAAAATTTCATCTGAATACACAATCCATTCCTGAGTATATATTGAATCTTTTCGAGGGAGAATATCATATATTCCAGTGAATCCAGACCAATCTTCTGGGATCACCTCATATTCGGGGTATTTTGGACAATATTTGTAATCCAATCCTAGAATGCCCAAAATCGCGAAATCCTCAAAGAATCGTATTTCAAAACCTGGACGACCTAGTAACCAATGTTGTAATTCAAATGTTGATGAACCAATTGGCACCAAAGTGAACCTCAATCCCCAGATGCTTGTTTTCAACTTATTTCTCTTCAAATTAATATCTTCGATATCATCAAACATCACATATGTTCCAGCTAATTGGTTCAAGACGCTATTATCAACAGAAATGGGTTGGTTATACTCCTGACGTATTGTGTTTCCAGATTTGGTTTCGTACACTACTTTCAACATATCAATAAGAAATGCTTTGTTATCTTCATTAAATCTTGCAGAATTTGCTATAACAACCATTCCCACTTTTAAGTTTGGAAACATGAACATGCTGGATTCAGTACCATCGTTTGTACCTTCGTGGAAAACTAGTAATTCTCCAGCAAAATTGGCTTTACTTGTGAAAAAGCCCAATCCGTTAGTCATAGGGTCTTCAAACCGTGAATATTGGTCCTGAAACATGCTATACAGTGTCTCATTTTGTAGTACTGAATCTCCTCCTCGAAACACCCACTTCATAAAGGTAGATAAATCTCGAACATTTGAAAGTAAGTTACCAGAGGCCATGGAAATTATATCATAGTTTCCATAAGCAAAATTATTTCCATCTTGATAATAATGGCCCTCTGCGATATCCAGTG
>JAEOTN010000018.1 GCA_016839865.1 Promethearchaeota archaeon
ATTGTAGACTTCCTACCCGTCACAATCTTACATTGAATATTCTTTTGTGGTTGTTCCCACTTCATTTCATCAGCTTTTACAAATTTGACCATTCTAGATTCCTCCGCTAAATTTATGATAATGTTTTTAAAAAAATTCCCACGATTCAACATGAATGTGAAAACATAATACTTTCCTCTTTGTCTTTAAATGCTTCCTCCAATTTAAATCCCGAATCTATTCTGTCCTAATAAATTTTTCAGGCTGTATTTGTATGAAGTGTCGAAAATGTGGTAAAAAAATGAAAAAACAATCAAAACGAACATATGATTCATATTTTTGCCCATTTTGTGGTTCCAAAGTAAATAAAATACAGAAGCACACAATTCTTAGAGATGCCACAAACGACATCAGGAGTCATTTTAAAGAAATTGATGAAGAAAAATTCGATAGTTAATTAGATTTTTAAAAATTTAAATATCAAAAATATGTAATTTTTCACATTATTCAGAGGGTTTGAGATAAATCATTAGAAATTCATGAATTTTATTAACTCTAAATACATAAGGATAGCCTAAAGGTCTTAAATTGCTATAATCTTTTCTACGATCCCATATTACGATATCCTCAAGATGAAATCCAATTTCTCGCATTTTATCCGTTAGATCCATGTGAAATGGATAAAATTGAGCTTTTTTTCGTATATCCATGCATGCAATAATGCATCTAGCTCCTTTTTTCAGGACATGAAATACATTCCTGAAGATTGATTGTAATTCATTCAAAAACGTATCATAATCTTTAATATTACCAATATCATATTTGGATTCGGAATATGGTCGACTTTGTTTAAGATCTGCTGTTCGTTTTTGCCTGTGGATATCCCAATAAGGTGGAGAAGTAATACAAACGTTTATGGATTCGGGTTTCAAATAATCCATTATATTTTTTGCATTATCTTGATGAATATCAAATTGTAGTGTTTTTTCAAGTGTAATCTCATTAAATTCTTCTTTTATAGAACCTTCTTGTCCTTGATTCAGGTTTTTTTCATCTTCGTGTCCTGATAATTGTAGTTTTGTTTTTTCAAGACGTTTTTTTGTTATTATTATATATTCAGGGTTGATATCGAACCCAATACCATTAATTCCAAGAGATTTAGCTGCAACTAATGTACTTCCACTCCCCAAAAACGGATCAAGAGTTGTTTCTCCGCATTTTGCATAAATCTTAAGGAATCTTCTAACTAACTGTGTAGGGAACATAGCAGGGTGTTTAAGGGCGTTTTCTTCTTTTGTTTTCTTGATATTATTCCAAACACTTATTGAATATCGTAACCAGGTTGCTCCATCTAACTCGGAGGGCTTTTTGCGTTCGGATTTTTTTGCCATCCCTAATTTACTTCCTAGGTCACTCATATTATCTTATACTAATTTTTTGAGCATCTCAATATAATGTATCTTGAAAGAGCGTATTGGAATTGTTTGTATGGAATTTTTCCCATAACTCGTTAAACTAATTCTAATTTCTCAAAGAATTGATCCAAATAGAATTAGGAAGACAAATATTTGCGCAAGAACTATGGTAATACCTTCAAAGATGGATAATTGGTGATCGTCTGTCATTGAACTCTTGATATGAAATATTAGAATACCTCCAAAGAATAACTGGATCAGTATGAATTCTGACATAGTAATTCCAACTCCTGTAACAAGTACCGCTAATAATCCAATTATTCCAATTATTAAAACTAAGTTCTGAAGAGCGCCAGCAAGAACATTACCTAACCCGAGTTCTAATCCATGAGCCGATCCATGTTTAGACTCGTCATGTCTAAATGCTGCAAGTAAAGCAATTGAGTGTTCAGGTAAACTTGCCGCCATACCGACAATAAATGCGATTTGAAGTTCTTTCCAACCTCCAATTTCAACTAAATGCTCGACTCCCATACTGATCATTTCAGCGGCGATAAAAATTCCTCCAAACCCTAAAAGTAAAAGAGCGCCAATCACGGATTTATTGTGGCCATGAGCTTCTTCGTCTAAAATTCGCTCCTTTTTCGGTTTTTCTACCCTTTTCATATATTTTGGAGATAGGATAAACACTAAATAAACAAAATATGTCACTATCATTAAGAGAGCTGCAGATCCTGGGATATGGGCCTCTCCCTGTCCAAATGCTTCCTCAGCTATCGCAATTGCAAATAATGCCAGCATCATGGTGAACGTTAATCGCATTGCAGGAACTTCAATTTTTAAAACTTCTTCCGGAACATTCATGTATCCCTGTTTTCTTGTCCCAATAACAATTAATATTCCAACTAATAAAATATTGAATCCTGTTGCTACAACAACCATCGAGACTGCAAACTCAGTCAATCCATCTCTCACTGCTAGTCCACCAATGATCACTTCTGGGGTATTACTTGCCAAACTTGAGAGAATCCCTGCAACATAACTGGTAAGCCCAAATATTACCGCAAGTCCCTCTATTCCTTTTATTGCGGTTTCAGACGCTCGAACGGCGAGAATTAATCCAAATACTATACCTAACCATGCCATTAATGTAGTGAATTCTCGTTGAATTAGAAGAAAAAATAAAACGCTTCCAATAACAAAAAA
>JAEOTN010000199.1 GCA_016839865.1 Promethearchaeota archaeon
GTCTTTTCATATCTTTTGCCATATATTTCGGTACGTTTCGTTCTAATAACATACCGATTCTTCCGCCATTTTGACGCGTGTCACTAAAAGAGAGGAAAGTAAAAGAAGTTTCTGAATTGGGTGCGGTAGTAAAGCTATACACTCGAGATCTCGTTATCCCTTCAATTTGATAGTAATATTTCATTCCAGGTTGTAGCCCTGTTATTGGAACCTTATGCCATTTTTCTGCTGTAAGAGTAAAAACAGTTGAATTTAGATTTGAGGGATCTGTTCCATAATTAATAGTAGCAGTGGTTTCTCCTCTTGTTCTCCAGACTAGCGTGATTTCTGATTGAGGGTCCTGATTTGAACCCCACGTTAACATCGGTCCTGTGTTATAATTCTTTGTTGTTACATAAGGGAGAATGATCCATGAAAATATGAATAGGGCAATGAATGCAATTCCGGATAAAATATAATAAAATTTGACTATTCTCGCTTTTTTTGGAGTACCTGCCACAACTTGCTTAATTATTTTTATCCCTACAAAAATCAGAACTCCAATAACGCCCCCAATGCCTACTGAAATAAGTGCACCACTTAAAATACTGTACCCAAATATTGCATCATAAAACGTGACAAGAAACAGACTAACGATACCTCCCAGACTAACAGGAATTATCAGAAGAATTGAAATTAATGCAATTTTCGGTTTTTGATTCATAGATCTCAACTACTCAATTACTATAATGATATGTAGAAAATTAAAAATACTTAATTTAGACGTTTTGTGAATCATATAAATAAAAGCAATACTAATAAACAAAGACCACTGAAAATGTAGTAACTATGGAACAAACGGATGAATCTTGGAAAACTGATGATTTTATAGCAATTGAAGATATTGTAAAGGTTTTCGGTATAAAAAAATGGATTGCACGAATTCTCATGCGTGGCATGCACTTAAGAAAACTAAACCGATTTTTCAAAACCCTTTACCCTAAGGACACAAGCCAATTCAATAAGGTTGAATTATTTCATAACGCTCTCAAAATCAAAAATATCAAATTAGACATTGACCAGAAGTTCTATGACCAACTCCCAGACGGGCCATTCTTTACAATCAGCAACCACGCTTTCGGATTACTTGATGGAGTGATTTTAGTATCAGAAATCGGGAGGAAACACCCCGATTTAAAGGTTACAGCTAATTATCTTCTTACTAATTTTAAAGCTGTCAAGAAATTTTTCGTTGCAGTCAATCCATTCGATAAAATTAAGCACAAGGGTATGGGAGGGACTAGTGCAGTTCTAGAACTTATTGGGAAAGGAATTCCAGTCGGTTTATTCCCAGCAGGCGAAGTCTCTACATATCAGAAAAGACCCGGAAAGAAAAGAGGAATCGTGAGACCGAAAGTGATTGAGGACCGTAAATGGATGAGATCTGTGTTCCGATTGATAGAGCTTGCGCAAGTGCCTGTTATACCCTTGTTTTTCCAAGGCACAAACTCCCGAAAATTCCATTTTTTTGGCCGAATTCACCCCATGTTACGAACTTGGCGCTTATTTAAGGAATGGCATAACAAAACAGGAAAAACTATTCGAATGGAGACAGGAGATATCATATATCCTGAAGAATACAATAAATATGAAACCGTCGAGGAAAAGCGTGATTTTTTCCGAAAAAAGGTATATGAGTTAAAATAACTTCTCTTTCTTCTCTATTTAGCATTCCCGCTGCACACTGCATTATTAAATTTGCAATTTGAATTGGTTGCGTCTAGTGTTTGAAAAAGAATTCTATATTTCTATTAATCTTTAATATGAGTGTGGTTTTTATGTCTTCATGGTAGATGAGACGGCAGATATTCCAAAAGAAGAGCCAAAATTTGGTAAAAAAGAAAAACTAAATATGGCGATAATGGAATCTAGCACCGCTTCAATAGAAGTGATAAGCCAAAAGTTACCTGTTTACTACACCGATTTTATAGGAATGAGTTCTAAGTTATTTGGACGAGCTCATCTTTTATTTGCCTTTGTAAATGCAATTAATGATCCAATTCTGGGTTATTTCATGGACAAGGCAAAACATAAACAAGGATTAAGCAAATATCGTAGATTCATCAAAGCTGCATTTCCAGTTGCAATTCTTGCGATTATAATGATGTTAATGGGACAAAAAAATTGGCCGAGCTGGCTCCTCTTCATTTTAGTTTTTGTGGGATTATCTCTTCGAGATACATCTTATGCTATGCAAGGTATTTCTGCTAGTAGTATCATCTATCAAAATGAATTAAAGGATGCTGATCGAGGTGCATACGTAGGATTACGTCTTACTCTTAAAGCAATATTTGCGGTAGCAGGATTTTTGATACCATCATATTTCCTTACGGGAAATAAAGACAACACACTGCCTCCTCTTCTAATGTTTATCGGATTTGGGGTAGTGGGTCTTATTGTTTATATAATTCCAGCATGGAAAGTTAACCCCCCCATCAAAACTGATCTTGTTCCTTCTCAGAAATCAAATATGTTCAGAGTACTCTTGCGGATGCTTA
>JAEOTN010000200.1 GCA_016839865.1 Promethearchaeota archaeon
GGATCTCTCTGATGAAGTTGATAAATATGCTGATATCGATCTCGATGATGAAGAACAGCTAAAAAGTATGCTTAAGGATTTCAGCGATATTGAAGATCTCAGCATCGAAGAAATGATGGAAATTCAGAATGCAATAGATGATGTTAAAGATGTTACAGAAGAAAGCACCGAAGTACAGGAACCGTTATTGGACGAACAGATCAGCGAAATTGATCCATATGAAGGGTGGGGAATTTATGAAGAGGTTAGACCTGAATTCAAACCAGATATTAGTGAAGACCTTGAAACTTTGATACAGGAAGAGCTTGAGAAGAAACGAATTAAGAAGAAAATAGTTACGGAAGAAGCTTTTAAAGAAAAATGTACAAATTCGAAAACTAAAATTTGGTATCACGGTCTTTGGGTTTTAGTTTTTGATATGGAAGATCACCAAGCGCGGAAAGAAACATTATACGAATTATTGAAAGAATTAACTTCAAAAAGTCCAATAGATCCATTACCTGAACATAAATTCTATTTTGGTTTATCTTTCATTTTAGCTTTAACCCTCAATGGAAAGCGAGTAATTGAATTTCGAGGAGAAAAACTCAAGTTAAATGTGGGTATTGATGTATTAAATGACATCTTACATGAAATAGGACCCCCCATTAGTGAACGTCCTATTATACCTGAATCAGAGAAGAAGAAAATGTACACAGATTTCTTAACTGATAATTTTGACGATATTTAGATGAATGTATATGTTTAAAAAGTTCCGGATAAAAGAGAATTTCCCACGATTAGTATTAGTGGGGAACAGCAATGTTGGGAAATCGACTATAGCAAAATTTTTTCTAAAAAACAAAAAGCTTGCAACCGGTGCAATTGGGAAACATGCAGGCAGCACTTTTACACTGAAATTATATAAAGATCCAAACCTTTCTTTTGAAATTGTTGATCTTCCTGGATTTGGAGCTATGACTAGAACAGCTAGACATATGAAAGATAAAATCCACACACAAATTATTGATTATGTAGAACGGGATAAACCGAATATTTTCCTGATTATGGTCATTATTAATGGAATTCGTGTGTTAGATGAACTTGAGAAGTGGTTTTATCAAGAAAAAGATACGATTCCTCTAACTTTTGAATTTATATCTTGGATATCTGAGATAAAATTACCTTGTATTTTAGTTGTAAATAAAATAGACCGTCTAAAAAAGCGAGAACTTACCCAAATCATTCAAGAAATCAAAAAAGTTCTTGAAGAATTTAATATCGATATTGATGAGAAATCTCCTATAGGATTACAAAAAATATTCATGGTTTCAGCAAAAAATAAGGTGAATATGCAAGAATTAAAGATATTTGTCGACCAGCGGTTTACCTACGCTGAACAATGAACAGTGAAGCGTGGTATAAAATTCCCACACCCTAGTACGAGCATTTTAGCTAAACTTAAATCTAAGATTAACTATCTCGAAGGAACGTTTTTAATCATATTTTTACAGTTTTGTGCAATTCGATCACAATACACTACACTATGATTCGTTCGGATCAAACAGAACAACGATATAAAAATATTTAAATAGTATACCTTGATTACTTTCTTAGTCTTTCTATCTAGCAAACTTGTCCGCAAATCAAGTCACTATATCTACCCTAGTTTTACTTAAGATACACGTGTTGAATTTACAAAATTGAGTTGGTTTTTCAAGTTTGGAGAATATTGATAACCCATTAGCAAAATTTGAATCATATTCTCTCTGTAATACCGCTTGTAGTATTTAAACGAACGATAGTTTTAAATACCCTACTAGGTGTTTTATGGTTATACTACTTATCGGACGAAAAGGTTTTACTTTGTAGTATATGGTTTTTCTTAAGGTGATTACGCACTGCGGCTAGGATACATACTCGGATACACTCCAAAACATATTATCGTGCGACCATCAACGTGGTCTCGTGATAGAAAACTACCTCCTCTAGGAATAGCTATCTATGATGAGAATACAAAGCAGATTGGTAATATATCCGATATTATCGGTCCCGTTTTCAAACCTTATTTCAAAGTAAAACCCTCTCGTCCGAATCTTTCTTCTTCTTCTACTTCTCGTGTTGGTGAACCTTTATATGTCATTTCTGATTCTCGGGGAAAGAATCAATCAAAAAAAGGGAAATTTAAGGAGAAGCCTAAGAAAGATAGACGGTATGGAAATAAATACAATACAGGAAAGAAGTCCACCAAGTCAAGAAATCAAAAATCTAAGTCTAGATTCAAGGATAAATCGTCCAAGTAGTTATCCAATATAATCCAAAGGGTTAGCAAAAAAATGGTTAGCGAAGAAGTTCAGATTCATGAATCAACCGAAATCTGCGCTGATTGCGGATCTATTATCACTGTCCGTGACAGCAATCGTGGGGAGTTAATTTGTTGCAATTGTGGGCTTGTTCTTGTTGAACAAGTCATCGATCAAGGTCCTGAATGGAGAGCTTTTGATGCACAACAACGGGAAAAACGTACTCGTGTTGGTGCTCCAATGACTCCAACAATTCATGATCATGGCTTATCTACCACAATTGATTACAAAGATAAAGATTATGCAGGAAAAGATATTCCAGCAAAAATGAGACCATTGTTCCGTAGAATTCGAGAATGGCAAAGGAGAATCCGAGTAAATGATGCAATTGAGAGGAATCTTGCTTTTGCTTTAGGAGAACTTGAACGTATGGCCAGTACACTTTCTTTATCAAAATCCGTACGAGAGAGCGCATCTAAAATCTACCGTAAAGCGGTGGAAGAAGGATTAATACGTGGACGGAGTATTGAGGGAGTAGCTGCTGCTTGTTTATATGCAGCATGCAAAGAAGCTACTTTCAAGAATATCGAAAAGCGTTCACCAACGAAAAGATCGATTACTTTAACAGAAATCGCTGCAAATGCGCGTGTAGACAAAAAAGAGATAGGACGAAGCTATCGTCATATCAAATTTAAACTAGGATTACATACTGAGCCAGTTAAACCCCGTGAATTTGTTACACGATTCATCAGTGAACTGGAACTACCACAAAATGTAGAAATTTTGGCAAATAGAATCGTCAATGCTGCCGAGAGAAAGGGATGTACTAGTGGTAAAAATGCGCAAGGAGTTGCTGCTGCTGCCATCTATCTATCAAGTAGAATGCACAAAATCCATAAAACTCAACGTAGTATTGCTGCAGTGAGTCAGGTCACCGAAGTAACTGTAAGAAATCATTTCAAACATTTAGTAGAAATCCTTAATATTCCAACAGATTCAATCAAGAAAAAGTGATTCTTTCATTACATTTTATTTTTTATTGAAAATATTCCAATAATCAAACTATTAGTACTTTTTACCGCTTAATTCTCTTATACGATACTTAGTGGACAATTTATACTTTCTTGCAAGGATCCACTACTAATTTTGATCGTCAATCATACGGAAAGGGATTCACTATGGAACAAAAACACAAAGAAGTGATTATGAAGATCCTTAAAAAAATCGTGGGGGTCAGTCCTGGAATACGATATGCCTTGATAATGGATAGTTCAGGTATCACGATTTCCAGTGTGAGTAAATTCCAGACAGATGTAAATCTAGAACGTTTTGGTGCGATTTCTGGTACGATTTATCATACAATTGAGGAACAGGGATTTCTTATCGGGTATGGTAAAATAAAATCTCAGATTACAGAATATGAACAAGGCTTTATTTTCTCCCAAGGTCTTGGAAATAGTTATCTTATTGTTGCTACAGACCTCATGGTTAATATGGGAATTGTACGTGGTTTAATGAATAAATATAGTTCGATTCTGAAAAAGATTATGTCAGTGAATTTTCAAGCAATTTCTTCAGTCTCAGAAGACGTAAAAACCATCTATAAGGAACAAAATATTTTCTGAGAATGGGAAGCATAGGATCTTTGTCCTGACACTAACCATCAATGTCATTGCTTGGACGAATCCATAGGCTCGATGAAGTTCTCCATGAAAGGGCAATTAGGACCCTATGCTTTGGGGCATCTTCTTTACCACCCGAAATGCTGAACTCAAATCATTGGATAATCCTCTTAGAGCTCGCCCAATAGGTGGGATAATGAAAAAGGTTCTCTGAATATCGCCTTAATTTTTGCTCAGTGTTATCATCGGGTTACTCTAACACGTCCTCGATTGTATAAGGCTATGGTTCTTCATCGAATCCCCAAGAAATAAATGATAGGCACCATTTTTACTTTATGATCCTCTTCCATGTCAATTCCCAACGAATTTCCCAATACTTTGTTTATTCTTTATTCCAGTACGCTGAAATTAGAAGGATTTGATTTACAGAATGTTCCGACTTCAACAGGAAGGGCTGATGTAATTATCCGAGCAATGAAGAGTGTGTGTTTTTCCCCATCTGGTTACAACCAAGATATGGGTTTACTTTTATTTCCAAATCCAATGTTTTTGAAAGAAGTTGCAAATCACCATAATTTACCAAAATGGGATTCAAAAGGATTTTTAGTCTCATCAAAATCAAACCTATTTCAGGATCTTTCCTTTCTTCAGGCATCAGAACATATGTTATTGAAAGAATTTTATCGTTCGTGGTTTGAGCTTGATGCGGGTTTATCTAATTCCATTTTCCACTACCAATTTTCAGAAAATCTATATGAAACTGTTGAGATGTTAGTTAATTTTGGGTATTCAACGTATCTTTTACACGAAGATGGGAAAATAATCAAACAATTCGATAATTCAAGACGAACATGCTTCATTTTAGGAGATCAGTTAGGTTATACGCATATTGACAGTTCAAGGTTTCCTGATTCCGTAGAACCAATCTCTATTGGAAAAAATTCCTATCTCAGTTCTACAACTGTCTCATTAATAAAATGGATGAATTGGGAAAACCAGCAAAATAACACGTGATATTTTAAAGTAGTATATATTTACCATCTTAATGGTGCTCAATAAATTCCGGCATATTGCTGATAAAATCATCTCAAGCCAAGTTAATCTATTAGTCCGTCTAGGAGTAAAACCGAATTTTTTATCGTTTGTTGGCTTATTGTTCGGAATTTTCGCATCAGTTTGTTTTGCATTACCACAGTATTTCATAACGCCAGCCTGGGGATGGCTAGCTCCGTTACTATTTTTCATATCAGGTTATTTGGATTTAATAGATGGAGGAGTTGCTCGAGTATCAGGGAATAGCACAAAATTCGGGGGATTTTTGGATTCGACGCTAGATAGAATTGGAGATGCTGCTGTAGTAATTGGTTTGATGGTTGGCCAATTTTTATGGAATCCTACATGGTGGGGGGGAATCCATCTGAATCACGTTTTAGGGTATTTATCTTTAACTATCACAATTCTGATTAGTTATACACGTTCCCGAGCAGAAAATGAAGGAGTGGTTATGAAAGGGGTAGGTCTTATGGAACGCGGGGAACGATTCTTTGCAATTTTCTTTGCTTATATAATTGAATTAATACTTAGATTGTTGGTAATTCCCTATCAAGGTTGGTTTTTTGCAATATTTTTCTGTGCGTATCTTATTTTATGCATTTATACAGTTATCATCAGGATTATTCACAGTTACAAATGGTTATCGGGAAAAGTGTCTGAAAAATACTTGAAAAAACACAAAATAACTAATTATAAATATAGAAAAGAGTAATTGATGGAAAAGTACATTGGAATTTTCTATAAACGACCTTTGTTTTTACGATCGGCAGATGATCTAATTTTTACAGTATGACTATGCACAGCACAACTTACACAATACCATTTTGATGTTTTACCACCAGGTAAAATTGCGCCAGCTTGTCTAAGCTCTTTTGCAATGACTCCCTCCATTAAACGGGTTGGTCTAGTCACTCGTTTTGCTTTGCTTCTTGGGACTAATCGACCGCATTTAGAGCATTGTATACTTACATTCTTTCCAGATTGTCCTTTTCCTGAATTCTTTCGTTTTTTTACCATAACGTTACAACTTTTCAATTTTCGGTAAGTGTATCTAGTTTCCATAGGATTAAAATTTTCGGAGATTACATTAAACATAATGAATGTAAAGAAAATCATTTTACCTATAGCCGGGACCGAAGAAACTTACACTGTACATCCTACGAAAATCATTTGTTTGGGTTTAAATTACGCGGCTCATGCCGCTGAAACAAATAGAAAACCTCCCAAACAACCCCTTTTGTTTCCAAAAACTCCAAATGTCTTGATCGGACATGGGCAGAATATCATCTATCCAAACATTTTGCATGAAATTAACTTACCTAGAGTAGATTATGAAGGGGAACTTGCTGTTATCATTGGAAAAGAGGGTAAAAACATCAAGAAAGAAGATTTCGCAGATTATATACTTGGGTACTCATGTTTTAATGATGTTACTGCACGATCTCTTCAATTACATGATCGGGGAAACGCCCATCCATGGTTTAAATCGAAAAGTCTTGACACATTTGGCGCAATCGGACCTTGTGTTGTGCTGCATGACGATATAGGAAATCCTAATGATCTTCATTTACAAACCAGACAAAATGATAAAGTTGTTCAAGAGACTAACACCTCTGACATGATATTCCATATTGATTTTATCCTTGAATACATCTCGAAATTCTTTACATTGTATCCCGGAGACATCATCGCTACAGGAACACCATCTGGGATTGGACCACTTGCAGTGGGAGATACAATTGAGGTAGAGATTCAAAAGATCGGAATATTACAAAATAAAGTGTTTGCAGAATGAGTAACCACCATCCTCCAATTGTTATTCTTGATTTTGATGGAGTAATTCTTCCCTCCATCGGGGCAAAAATTGCATTAAAACAACAAATTGAAAATAAAAAGTTTAGATGGAATAAGGAGGAGCTTCAGAAATATCAACCGATAGATTTAATTAGACGAGTAGAGCGAATTGATTCTGATAAGAATTGGAAAATGGGGTATAATATCTATTCTGCGTTCAAGGACGTTCTTCCAAACTCTTTTGATCGAATTCGATTTTTACTCTCTTTACAGAAAAATTTTCGTAAAGCGGAATATGAATTTGGAGAATTTTACCCATTTGTAATTCCTACTTTAACAAAATTGGCAGAAAATGCAATAATTGGGATTTGTACGAATTCTGAAAGAAAGCGAATTCTGCGTTGGATCGCGCATTATTCGATATCCAATCTGATTACTGCATTTACATCTCGGGATGACAGGAAACTCTATGGAGTAAAACCTAATCCGAAAATCCTGTTATATGTTGTATTAAAGATAAAGAAGGCAAAAAAACTGGGAACAATCGATAAATCACGAGTTTTTTTTGTGGGTGACAATGTATCCGATGTGTTGACTGCAAAAAATGCAGGTGTTAACAGTGTTGCAGTATTAAGTGGTCATTCAACCAAAGTCGAATTAGAGAATTCAAATCCAGATTTTTTGCTTCCCACTTTGGAAGACATATTCTCAATTCCAGATCTTTCCTATAATAAATGATGATTATCCCACAAAATTTATGTTTAAGGTCTTATTTTTCTACAAAATACAGAACTTGAGTGAACACAGTGTTTGAAATTGATAGTTTTGAAACCGAAGAAATACAAAAAATCGTAAAACGGATCAATCTGATTCAGATAAAAAATAAACTGGGAAAATTAGAAAAAACCGTTGATGAGCTAAAACCCTTCCTTAACCAAGATAAGAATTCTGTTGAGTGTAAAGAAGCACTACATGTGTTTATTACCCTCATGGATGATTATGCCGAGGTTATATCTGAAGATCTTATCGAACCATTACAGAATCTAATAACATCAGATGAAGATGACGCACGACTTGATGCATTAATTTTACTTGGAACTCTCATGTTACGGAAAGTAGAGAACCGAGAGCCTATTAAAGGAGATTTAATTGACTCATTTGCAAATTCTTTGGAGGATCCTATTGTAGAGATACGTAGTAACGCTTTGTTTTTTATTGAAGAATTACCTGAAGAATATTACCCATATATAGCTTCAAAAATCAATAGATTGTTATATTTTCTTGAAGAAACAGAGCATTCTTCAATAATAGAAGCCGTACTCCATATTCTATCAAAAATATGGGATAGTGCC
>JAEOTN010000201.1 GCA_016839865.1 Promethearchaeota archaeon
GAAGGATCGATTATTGGACCGATCCTTATGATGATTAGTTCAGGTTTGGGAGTTGTAGTTGAAGCATTTTTCCCGCTTGATGAAGGAGGAGAAATTCTCACATGGAGAGGTAAGGGTCATTTGATAATAATTGTAATTTCAGGTATTATCGGCATAGCTGGAATGGTATTCTTATGGCTACGAGCGAAAAAATTGGATGGATGGGTTGGATTCGGCTGGTTTTCATTTGCTTCAGCAATTATCTGTTTAATCCTCGTAGGAGTGAACTTGCCATTTGCTGGATCTGAAGTAATGGGATTAGTCGAGAGATTCATGGTAACATGGTATCAGATTTATTATTTTGTATCAGCGCTCATGATCTATCTACGAAACTAACCTTTTTCTATATCTCTCATTTTTTTTTAAACCACTTTTCCTTTATCGCTTTAAGAATTTCTGCTTTAAAACCTCACGTACTTCAGATATGTTCTCTTCAGTTGTATTTGAAACCTTTATTGGACTAAGCACTTTTCCTCCGTATCTATTAAATAGAGACTCCATTTTAGCTCTTTCTTTTTCGTTCTCAAGACCACTATTGCTGTCAATATTATCCAGATGTGTTAAAACAGGTAGAATTTCTGCATCAGGGAACGTTCTGCGAATATTCTTTAACCAATATCGAATTTTGTTTTCTTTCACAGATTTTATCAAGTCAAAAACAACGATAAAAAACACTTTATCTCTTCTCAAAAGTTTTCGGACGTTTCGAAATCCTCTTTTCTCCCATGTACTCGTCACACAAGTAGCAGATGGTAAAGTATGGGGATCCGGTTTTAATATAAATTCTTCGTACCACCTTCCACGTGATTTTCGGACTACATCATCAAGTGATTTTGCTCGAGAAATCGAATAAAATAGTGAAGTTTTTCCATTTCCTTTTTCTCCGAGAATGCAAATTTTAGGTTTGCTTATTTTTTCCGTGGTCTCGTCTTCTGTCTCTAGTGGTTCACCTTCAACTTCAGGTCCTACAACTTGTTCCGGGGCATCCTCAGATGGTGGTGAATTTGATTCTGGGGCATTTTCTGATTGAAATGCTTCTCTTCGTTCTTCCCTTTCAGGTGTAAGTTCTCTTTTTGACATTTGTTGCCAACTTCTTTTTATTATAAAATTCAGTTGGTTTATCTACTTATTATAATTTCCCTCCATTAAATCAGGTTTCTTCAGCACATATATCGCTCTTTTTTCTCCTTCCCTCATCATATGCTTGAATCCCAATCGCTCAAATTGTGTCGTAATTCCTGTATAAGTATAGAATGATTTTCCAGTAGGTTTAACGGGGTATCCTTCTATTTCTGTTGCTCCTTGTTCCAAACATACTTGAACCGCTTTTTCCAATAACGCATTGGATAATCCCTTTCTTCGATATTTGGAGTTAGTAAAAAAACATACAATCGACCATAATCCTGGATGGACATCTCGTTTCAATGTTCGATAATTTTTTAGCCGTCTAAAACTCTCACGAGGTCCAAATGTGCACCATCCAGCAGGATAACCGTCATACATAGCAATTAAAGCACGAACTTTTCCTTCATTAACTAGTTTTTTCAACAAATTCTTATTTTTATTTCCCCGTCCTTTCATGTACCCCTTGTTAGTATCTACTCGCCAATACATGCACCAACACCCCTCACATGCTCCATTTTTACCAAATAGTTGCTCTATTAAGGGAAAATCTTGATTAGTGACAGTGTGAACTTTAATATGCTCATTTTTCATTTTGACGTTCTCTGGGATTTAATTCATTTCTTAAAACATAAGCATAAAAAATATTGAGAGAATTATATGTATTACTCAATGTAAGAATGTGGTCTGTGTGAGTGAGTCAGAACAATTTACCAATATAATCAATCCATATCTAAATCTAAATGGGATTGATTTCGTAGCGGTCGTGAGATTTGATGGAGAGTCATTATTTAGTAAGATGGATAATAATTGTAAAAAATCGGATGAAGAATTCAACGACTTAATAAAATCTGCAA
>JAEOTN010000202.1 GCA_016839865.1 Promethearchaeota archaeon
AACAAAATGAATAATTAAAACAATTAAAAAGGAATGACACCAATGATAGTAATGACAACACAGATAGGGTAACTACAATTTATGACCGGGAAGTACCTCTTTAAAATTATCCTTGCAGGAAGCGGTGGATGCGGTAAAACAACATTATTGAATCGCTACACTACAGGACAATTTAATTCTGATACAAAGATGACTATTGGTGTAGACTTTGCAGTTCATTATTTAGATCTTAAAGAAAACCAAGGAACTGCAACTCTTCAAATATGGGATTTTGGCGGTGAGGAACGGTTTCGAACTATGTTACCATCGTTTTGTCAAGGTGCTTCAGGAGCTTTATTATTTTTCGATCTTGTTCGAACTCATACATTCTATGAATTGGATGAATGGATTAATATCATTAGAAGAAACACTCAAAACATACCCATTATTCTTTTAGGCGCAAAATATGATTTAATTGAAAGTCCCAGTGATCTAAATATCGATCCCCAACAAATAATGTCTTTTATTCGATACAATCGAATTAACGGGTATCTAAGTCTCAGTTCTAAAACTGGGTTGAATGTGGATGAATGCTTTGATACATTGGCAGAACTTATGGTAAAACCTTAATTAAGTCAATATGCATACTTTTTTTATAAACGGGAAGGTAGTCTAGCTCGGTAATTCGAATCCATCTATAGGATTCAGACTGAATTGATGCTGCGTTCGGGACGCAGAGGTCGGGAATTCGAATTTCCCCCTTCCCATAATAAATTATCTATGAAAAAACTGGTAAAGGAGAAACTTGAGTAGTTTGAGAAATAATTCCTCGGTAAAAAAAATCAGTTGAAATACAAACTAAAGTTGATACTCCCAATAGACCCGATTTGGATTGATAAATCGCAGGATCACTCATTATAGAAACAAATTCTGACTTTGAAAAATATCCATCTAATGTAGAATTATATAATATCTCTTCTGTAGTGTTTTGACGGTCTTTGGAATAAACTGGATCTAATAAAAATTGTTGGAGGAATGTATCCGTAAACGTATTTGTGTTTACATCTTGATTTTTTACTGTTATAGAGAAATTTCCCGGTATGGTTTCAACCGAAATTAATTTAGAGATATTTGCAATCATCAAATTCATACTAAGAGTGCTATTCTCCTTTGTTATTTCGCTTAAAAACTCATCTGGATTTGCTGTTGTATCAAAAGCTTGCCTTATTCGGAATGCTATAGGTGTGGAATATGATCCAATTACATTTGTTTTTACTACATTAATAAAAATGGAGGTGCCTGCTGAATTCAAACCACATGGAGTAGAGACTATTCCTCCTATACGTAAGGAGAATTGTGCTTGTTTTCCCTCAACTTGATGATATACAAAGGATAATGTATGTTTGAAAATATTTGTAAAATCGAAATTTTGACCAATTACTACTGTATCATTATTCTTATATCCTACAACGGTACATCCTATGTGTAGAGTTGACTCAGCTGATGACATACTAGTATCGGGGTAATATTGTCCATATAAAATGTCTATAAAACAATTTTGTAACAAAACATCCTCATAATCAATTCCAAGAATAGCAGCATCAATCCCCTGCATTTCTTGGATAAATTGGATAGGGATATTTTTTTCGTACTTCAAAGCCATCTGAATCATATCTTCATATCCAAAACCCTCTTTTTTATGAGCAATTCCAAATGCTTGTAAAATTCTCTTTAAATTAACAATTTTTGCTGATAGATATTTCCCTTCAAGTTTACCTAGTTCATATTCATTTTCTGCATCTAAATGTAGATACGTTTGTCCATTGGTATTAATCCACTTTGCACTATATCTATTTAGTACAAAGTAGGACCTTCTAGTTCCAACAGTAAAACTCAATATAAAACTAACGATTACAAATGAAATCATAATAGAAGCTATTGTAATTTTGATTTTCTGCTTTTTAGATCGCTTTTTTAATCTAATTGGTTTATTTAATAGAACATCTTCTTCCATTCTAATCTATCCACTATAAAGAATTTAATGGATCATTGTGTAAATCTATAAAAACTTGGAATAAAACAAGAAAAAATTAGAATTACTTCTGCTTCTTTGTCATTGAACCGAACGCTGGATTGGATGTAGGATCAGTTACAACAGGACGGGGTTTCCATCCATTCTTCTTCAAAATTGGTAGAACTTTGTTTTTCAAGTTTGTAGGAATATCTGCTTCAACTCGAATAAATTTAGCTAATTCTTCAGCTTCTGGAAATGTGTTTCCATATTTTTCACAAATATCGATATAATGAGCCAGTTTAATTGCGCGTCCCTTAACTCCATCTGCTGGACGAATTACTAGTTTTGCTAGCATAATCATGCATTCATTAAAATCTTCAGCAGTCACCAATAAATGTTCAGGAGCTGGAGCTTCTGATGCAATATTTCCAGTTCTACCATCAATTAATTCCCAATTTTCATCCACATCCTCTCTTCCTAGATACATTCTCCTGTATTCAGCAGAATGTGGTCCTACAATTACAGGAATTCCTAATCCATTCACATGAGATGCAATAGACGCTGCTTTCTGCGACATCGCACCCCATGCTAATCCGACAGCTCCTACTCTGCAAAGTGAATAATCTGCAATCTCTTCAAAATTCGCTCTCAAAGGTCGTCGTGCAAAAATATTAGCAACTTTGCATACAGCCCCCGTTATATGTGGATTGGAAACACAGCTTCCTACATTAACTAATCCCCCTCGATCAAAAGCACCTTCGTATTCTTCAAATAGAGAATTCCCATTTTCTGTTTTATATCTTGCAATATCCATGGCACCACATCCCGATGTAACCACAATATAACCTCTTTGTAGAAATTCTTCTGCAATCATAGCAACTTCATTCTCTTTTGCATGATAATTTGCACAACCTACAATAGCAATGACACCGGGTATTTCTCCCATAACAATTGGAGCACCAACATTGCGAATTTCTGTATCTCTAATAGGACCTCTTCCAGAGCGGAGTTGGTATTTTTCTGTAGCAATACGTAAACGATCTGCGTATATAATCATATTAAATGGAGACAACCCTTGTGAAATACAATCATCTTCACAACGTCCACAACTCAAACATTCATCTGCATAAGGCGTAATCATATCAAATTGACCTTCTTTAGCCCATGACATGATATTTACAAGTGGTAGGTCATTTGGACAATTTCGTTGGCAATTCCCACACCCAGTGCACCGCATTGCTTCCGAGATAATTTCTTTCTCATCAGGTAAAAATTTCAGCAATGATCGGTGTTCATGAACACGTAATGCCGTCTCCACAGCTACGGCACCTGCTTTTACTGGATCCAGAATCAATACTCCTGTCAATTTGTATGTAGCTAAATCCTCAACAATCTCATTAATCGGATCTTTGGTACGATTAGGCAGTCCAAACATGCATTTATCGTTAGTTGCAAGGAAAGGCGCTTTAATTTTGATTGCTTCTTGGTAGGTTTTAAGGTTAATGCATTGTTCATCCACCATAACGACATCAGGGACTCCAGTTCTAATATAATTGAGTTGTTTAGATATTGTACCAACCACTTTTGCAGCATCATAATATCGAGTAAGATCCAATGAAGTGCAGCAAATAGCTCCAATATCTATTTTTTCAGAGACTCCTTTTTCACGTGCATAATCAACTAGCTCAATACAAGGACTAACATTGTGTCCAATTGCAAGTATATTTGGTTTGTTTCGATCAATGGTACCCATTCCGCATTCGACTAAAGGTGCGTCTGTATCTCCTTTTGGAAATCCATATGCAGCAATCTGTACAGCATCCGATATTTCCATACCCACACCATCTGCTAAACCTGCTGCAAAAGATTTTACTTCATAGTCAATGAATGCACCTTCTTGTCCCGTATGGCCAGAAGCAAGAACGTGCGTAATCTGGTTTTGTACCCAGTCCATAGCTATTTTCAAATCAGATAACTTCTTAGGTTTAATCCCTGTAATTAAACGAGTTATAGGCATTTCTACTTCAATTTCACGACCGAAATCCAAGGGAACGTCCCCATATTTCTCCATAAGATAGTGCAAAAGATGATCCCCATGTGCAGAATGACATGAAGCTCCAATACAGCATGCAATTGAGACGATTTTTGCGCATGCTCCACT
>JAEOTN010000203.1 GCA_016839865.1 Promethearchaeota archaeon
AAACCCGAGAAACTTGAATAGGAATTTCCTACTTTTTTTTAATTTCTTATCATAGCAAAGTTATTTGAATAGCATACACCGATAAGATTACAAATAAAAAACAAATGAATCAAAATGATCGACTTAATTTTAATCCAAGACCGTCGGTCGGGGGTAGGGCTTTTTCAATATAAGGGAAAAGCAGTGTATATGGACCCCAATCATGAAGATTTGTTTCAAGGATTTTTATCCGCATTCCAAAGCATAGTAACAGAACTGAATTTGGGAGATTTGAAGCAAATTTCGACGGAAGACCATCATTTTATTATACACTATGAAGGAAATGATGATTACGCAGTAAATGTTATAATGATGTTTGATTGTGAAGATTGTGTTGAAACCTTAAGTAACAAAGCTCGGGAAGTCGGTTGCGAATTCCGGAAAATGTTTGGTGAGACTATAAAACAGACAGACACAAGCAGATTTGAAGTGTTTAAAGTAAAATTAGAACGTATTTTAGAAACTGATGCAAATGCCTGCGTTGAAATGAATTAAGTGTAGAAAGAAATAAAAAAAAATTATTTCTTTGGTTCTTTCTTAGATTTTTTTTTATCTTCAAAGAGATCTTGTGCTTCGGCAACTTTTTCTTCGGAACTTCTTGTTTCTTCAGTATTTTCTTCTGTTTCCAGCTCTTGTTCCTTTTTCTTCAATTTCTTTTTAATTTGTTTTCCGTGGGGTTTTAGCTCAACTGTTTTCTTTTCAAAAGTCTCTGCTTCCTCATCATATTCCTCATCAACAACACCCTCAGGATAAGAAACGAGTTTAGTTTTCCGAATTTGACATTCTCTTAATGGATAAATGGTACGTGCTATGTTCCTCAAATTCTCAGCAAATTGACCGTACACGATTCCTCGTACAAATTTGCCGTGTTTTGAGCTTTTTGCAAACTCTTCTAATACTTTATGGATGATTTTTCGAATAGTGTAAATTTGACTGCCTTTTGCACGTCTGCGAGTTACAACAAAAGCACTGACACGATACACAAAACCATCTGCAGTTCGGAAATTGAAGATGCCATCTATACGAGTTGAACCACGATGGATTAATGCACGAACAAAGTCTCGTGTCAATTCATGACCAATGAAAATTGTTTCACATCGGTTCCCTGATACCTCTAAAATCCGAAACTTCAATTTGATATGTGTATGTTTAAAATTGCGAGTAATATCATATAATAATACTTCTAATGTTCTCCCGATAAGGTTATTTTCATCAGCAGAAGGGATTTGACCTAAGAATACCTCTTTGAAGCTTTTTGGTGCATACACCTCATACCATTTTTTTAGCTTCCATGGATCCACTACTTTCCTTCGGGATCTGCCTTTTTTTGTTTTAGATTTTGAACTCATTTTTTTATCTCCCTTATCTGATTAAGATCTTCACCTGATCAGGCCTATATTTGAAGTCACTCTCTAAGATTCCTCGCCTTTTATAATATTTAATCAAACGATAAATTTTGGATTCGATTCTGTGTAGTCCCTTAGTGCCCTCAAGGTCTTTTTTATTTTCTTCTAAATGTTTGCGTACTTTCAATGCCCGCCTAATTAAAGAGGTTAAATCTTCGGGCAGTGGAGTAGTAATCTTGTTTTCTTTTAATATCTGACCAACTTTTTTGCCAGAAATTGCTTTTACTAGAGGAATACCATAGCTATCCCGTAATATCAAACCAATAGTACTCGCTGATTCACCTTTTTTTGCAAGTTGGACAACTAATTCCTCAACTTGTTCAGGTGTTGCTTCACACCATTCAGGTTTGATAATCCTGCTCGGACGCTTAGATCCACTCTTTCCTTTCTTTCGTGAATGCATTCGTGCCATAAATATATCTTCTCATGCAATTTAGTACATTCCCGCTTCAAACCATTCATTTAATGAGTTGTGTTTGAACCGAAATGCCTGAACCAATACCAAGTATCGGTAAGTGGTCTATTTTCGCATATATGATAAATATTTCGATTTTCTTATAACCAAAACAGCTGATAGATCGAGGGGATAGGGGGGATGAACCACAATACTCCAAATCGATACAACGATAGAAACACAACAATAATACTGAAGAGGAGGAGGAAAAATATATCTCGTCGATGCCAAGAAACCATATAGAGGTCGGTTCGGTTACGATATTTGCCGAAACCACGCAATTCTAAAGATTTTGCGGTTATTTTTATTTGCTTAAAAATAAGGATGAGGGAGGTAGTTAGTCGGTCACGGATTAAAACCCATGCACGTTTAATTCCCTTTGCATTGGATCTACTTAATCCCCGAGCTTTTTGCGCTATTACTACTGAGGTTGTGCTATCTTGGATAAGAGGAATGTATCGCATTCCTATCATTAATGCGTAGGCAAATTTATACGACATACCAAGGCAACGTAATCCATAAACCATATCTTTTGGAGATGTAGAATGTAAGAACACCACACCACAATTGCTCAAAATTAAAATCCAAGCTGCTATACGTAATGCATAATAAACTGCTAATCTGCGAATGGGTAATAGAGATTCTTCAATTGGTTTTTTTGGGATTAGGTAAAACAAGATTTGAGGTTCTCCTTCAATTGCATTAAATAAAATATTGATAAAAACTGTGAGGATAACTGTTAAAATAATCCAGCGCAAGCGCTTCAGTAATGATTTTAGGAATATATCAGCGCTAAAGGAAATAATTAGTATCAATATTAAAAATCCGATAAGTACGAGTAAACTGGATTGAATTAATACTATATAAGTGAAAAAAACAGTGAATATTATTTTAGAAACGGGATGTAGCTTATGGAAAAATGAACTTCCAGGTTTGAAATTAAAAACGTAATCTACAATTTGCTGATCTTTTGACGCTTTCATTCTTTCTCCCCTTTTTGTTTCTCAAATATTTGGAATCCGTTATTATCCATCAAAAACACACGGTCACAATGTTGAAGAATCTCTTCATCATGACTGGAAAATACAATAACACCGGATTGATCACAAATTGAACGTATGTTATCCATAATTCGTTTTCTAACGGTGTAATCTTGTCCTGTAAAAGGTTCATCAAACAAGTACACTGACGGCTTATACGCGAATAATGAAACGAGATTTAATCTTCGCTTTTCACCCCATGAAAGATTAAATGGATGTAGTTCCAAAAGTGTTGAAGCATTTTGCTTAATTGAAGGAAATATAAACTGAATATAGGTAAGGAATTCCTCACTAGTAATTGGAATATTGAAATTCTTAGGACCAAATGCAATTTCCTTTCTGATTGTATTTTTCAATAGCTGTGATTCAGGATTTTGAAATATCAAACCAATATTCCTTGAATATTTCCCATAAGGCAGTTTTTGGATGTTTTGTCCATTGAAGTAGATTTCCCCATCGGTAGGATACAAAATGCCTGCAAGAAGGTATAGTAAAGTAGTTTTACCAATCCCATTAGGTCCGATTATCCCGATAGATTCTTTTGGAAAAATATCAAAAGATAAATCATCGAGGATTGAAGCAATCTTTCTTGAAAAATTACCTCGATCTTGCACATACTCAAAGTTTACATTATTAAATTTAATAATAGGAGTTCTATGTTCGATCTTTGCACGTTTACATTCCCGAAATCCGTAAAAATATACTAATTCTTTATATGAGGAATGTGTGGTGGATCGTTGTCCATCTATTTTTTGAATTGCAGATGGCTGAAGTAGAGATATTATTTCACCGTTTTTTATTTCCAGAAAATTAGTTGCGATTGAAAATATATCATGAATTCGGTGTTCGGCAATAATTACCGTAAGTTTATGGTATTTTTCTCTTATTTTTTTTAAATAATCCAATAAAACCAATCGATTAGGAAAATCTAAAAAAGATAATGGTTCATCGAGTATGAGAAGCTTCGGCTCCATCATAAGTATAGATCCAAGGACAACACGTTGTTTTTCGCCACTACTTAACTGAGTGACGTTTCTATCGAGATATTCCCCTAAATCTAATAGTTTAACAATCGAGGTCAACCTTTTGCTGATTTCTTCGCTTGATATTTTGATATTTTCAACAGCGAATATAAGTTCGTCTTCCACAGTCAGGGTGGCAAATTGACTATCAGGATTTTGCATTAAATACCCAATATCTCCTGCTAGTTGGTTGGGTT
>JAEOTN010000204.1 GCA_016839865.1 Promethearchaeota archaeon
AGGATCAAGTTCAAGATTCTCAGGTAAATCATCCGTATGACCAAATTGTTTTATTGTTGGTCTCAGGGCGATTGTTACTCCTGAAACAGGATTATTAAAATCGGCAGGTCCATCTCTAAATCGGATCATATTCGGAGCATAAAATTTTTCTTCTAATTTTCCACGACCTGCAAACTGGTAACGAATTCCGCAACCGTGTAATTTTGGCGTATTTAGTAAATCAGTAATTATAACTATCGGAAATTCCAGTCCTTTTGCACCATGTATAGACATTATTCTTACAGCATCAGATTCTTTGGTAGAAGCCAAAGGTGCCTGATTATAACCCCCCCTTCCTCTACTAGCCTCACGCCTAAATCTTTCAAGCAGTTCTGCATATGAAATAATTTCCTCTTCTTCCCATTCCATTACCAATTGTTGAATTTTCCACAGATTAGCAAATTTTTGTGCGCCATCAGGCTCACTTAAAAACACAATATCAAGAACTGAATGTGATAAGAGTTTTGCGATAAACTCAGCTTTTGAACCTTCTTGATCCCATCTCATATCATTTTTGAGGTTGCATATAGCTTCCAATCGTTCATAATCACCAATGGGGAATTCTTCCACGTAAGTTATCATTTCCTTTAGCGCTTTTTCAATATCAGCGTTTCTACTCGAAATAAATCGTAGAGTTTCGTCAGAAAGAGCAACCAGTGGAGATCGTAAAATAGGAAAAAGATATCTTCTATCACTCGGTTTATAGAGCCATCTTAACAATGTAAATAATAAACGGACTTCTTCTTTTTGGAGCAATCTACCATCGTTTAGAACAGTAAATGGTATTCCTGCTTCAGTTAAATTGTCAGTGACTATTTCTATATCAAATAGAGTTCTGCATAACACTGCAATATCACCCGGTTCTGAGGGACGATATTTTTTATTTTTATCATCCCATACATCTAATTTATCATCTATAATCCCTCGAATTATCTCTGCAATTTCTCTCCCTTCTTGCCCTTTCCATCTGCTCCTGCTTAAATGATTTATGGTATATGTGTGAATGTGAAGGTTTTTATCATCCTTAGGTCGAATGGCACGAAGCATCTGATGATCTACGGAATTGTTCACAGCTCCTCGTGAATTTCCCCACCTGTTATCAGCATCAAACAGTTGATCGAAGAAATGATTATAAAAATGTATAAGGTCTGGATGACTCCTTCTGTTAGATATCAATGGTAGATATGCCATTTTTCCAAAATCTTTAGTTCTTGATGGTTTTCCTATTCCATTAACTTTTGATTCTTTAATCAAAGTAGAAAAGATACTTGGGTCTGCTGTTCTCCACCCATATATTGATTGTTTAATATCTCCTATAATTAACCAATAGTTGTCATTCCGTGCTAAACTGGAAATTATTGCATATTGTAAAAAACTGGTATCCTGGAATTCGTCTACAAAAATATAATCATATCTATTTGATAAGCTCTTTTTCCAACTTGAATTTTTCTTTAAAAACTGATATACATAATAGGCAATATCAACATACGTTAGTATCCCTCTTTTTTTAGATTCCCCATCATAGGTTTCTGCGAGGAATTCTAATAACTCCGAAAAACGATTTGTATTTTTATTAAGCTGGGTATATACTGACGCAGCATGATCTCCCCATTCTTCAAATACATCTGCTATTTCAGATGGATCTTCCGAATCAATACTATATGGCATACCTCTATGCTTATCGTGTATCCTATGCAGTGCCATTTTGTCAAATATTCTTTTACTTCTGAGCTTTTTAGTTGGTTTTTGATCATTATGAATTATCTTTTCATTCGATGTTTTCAGGCAATCTATTGTTTCATTTATTGTTAACCCAAATTCTCTTGACTTCATGAATGTTTCCCACAGCATTTCTTCAAAATTTTCCTGTCTGAAGAACCCATAAGTTGATGTTGGTGTATAATAATCCTCAAGAATATCCCATATTTTCTCTCCATTAACCCCGTTATATTCCTTCGCTTTTTGTATAATTTCATCTCTAAACTCTCGATATACAATTTCTTCATTTTCATACATTTCATAATTGGAAGACACACCGATTTCTGGTAGTATTTCCTCAAATAGGGACTGTATGAACGCGTCGATCGTTTGAACTGAGACCTCAGTTTCTATCCAGGTAAATATTTCATTTGGATATTTATTGTTGTTCGGTGCATTTTCTTGGTGTTGACGAATTTTCTCAATAAGTCTATCTTTTAATTCTCTTGAGGCCGAGACGTTGAAGCTTATTCCTAAGAATCTTTTCCACGGTGTTTTTCCTTTATTATAACCCTTAGATGTTAATTCCTTTAGGACTTCTGCCATGATATGTATCATTAT
>JAEOTN010000037.1 GCA_016839865.1 Promethearchaeota archaeon
ATTTCAGATACAACTGAAAATATTGCAGATAAAATTGTACCCATGATTAAAGCGAACACAAAAGGCAACAAAGTGCTAAAATACTCCTCAATGGGAAAAACGATTTGGAAGTTTTTTACATCATGGAGGTACAAAGATCGATTTTTCGACTCTGAAGGCAACTTAAAGATTCAGAAAATCGAAGACCGGATACTACAAGACGCTTAATATCTATATCTCTATTTTTACTGCTCTCTGAAATTATTTATACGTGAATTGTCTTATATAATATTGTGAGTTACCGTGAAAGTTTCCTACTTAGAAATTCTAAAAGATTACCCACAAGACACCGAATGGAGTCGAGATTGGAGTAAAATCACCGAAGTGTTCGACACGATTGACTATCTTGAAGAATTATTCAAGTCCTTTGAAGTTACCTACTTGCGAGAGCTCCAACAGCAAATGCTGATATTAAACTTGAAAAAGTACGCTTGGTCACTGCAAGGATTAATATTAGAAAAATATAGTGATAGACGAATCGATTAGAAATTCGTCTCTTGAGATTCCGTTGGTGCTTGTTTTGCTTTTTCTATTTCAATTTCTTGTGGAGTTCGACGTCTCAGTAATTCCAAAAGTGCGATATTGTTAAAACTGAACAGCATTCGGGGAGTATAATCTTGAAAGAGATAAGGTCCATCGGGTACGCTTTCAGTTAAGGGGATTAATTCTTCCTCATCAATTACTTGTCCATTCACATGTTTACTCTTTACTTTATATTTGAAGATCTTGTCCTTCACAACTACTAATTCACGTTTATATTCAATAGGAAGTTTAGTTTTTGCTAAAACTAAAAGAATTTTCTCGCGTTTGATAAGATCTAGTAATTCATAATCTGTTACTTGAACTCTTCCTGTATCTTGTTGATCTTCAGCTTCATAATCTACTTCTTCTTGTATTCCTACCATTAATTTAAAAGCAACTGGCTCAGAATCATCATCCACAGTAGCAATTTTCATTGCAACTGCACCTCGATCACGCACTGAAGGTGCTAATTTAGCAGCAAGGAACTTCATTCGAGTTGAGGTTTCAGCACCATGCCAAACCCATGCTTTAAAATGTTCTGCGTCTAAAAATAGCAAGGAATAAGCTGGATCTAGTAACTCATACAATTTGAAACCCGGATCTAAATCTAATTCTTCATAATCACCTAGTTCGTCATTAAGTTGAAACACTTGGATAGGTTTTTTCTCTTTTTCGAATTTTTCCATTGGCATAATTATCACGTGCAGAAACAGACAGTATAAGGAGAATTAGTTGTTTGTTCTTAAAAATTTACACAATATCACAGGATGTATTTTCACTTATCTCTATGAGATTTGAAGTAATTTTTTAAATTCTGGAGGTTCGGAGGATTCCTCAATATTATGCAACTTCATTGTTGACATTGATCCATGTTTATCTCGAGTTTGAGGAGCGATTCGTGCTGCTAAAAATTTCATGTGAACTGTAGTGGTTCCACCTACCCATAAATATGTGTTGTGACCAGATGTATCAATTATCATGAGAATATTGTTAGATATAAGATATGGATGAATTTCCTCAATACTTTTAATATCAATTCTGTTAAATCTTTCTTCTTCATCATTTAATTTATATAGAATGATGGAAAACGAGCTAATGTTATCTATATCCCACTCTCCAGTCTCTCCCATTGTAATTCACCTACAGAAGAGATATTCCATTACCGATATATAAATTGATATGGTCATGGGCGCAAATTTTAAACTAAATCAAGAATACTAATACGAAAATCAAAGACATTAATGCAGAGGTTGCCGAGTCTGGTCAAAGGCGCTGGACTCAGAATCCAGTCCTTAGTGGTCCGAGAGTTCAAATCTCTCCCTCTGCACTTTTTTTTGTATATTTTATCTATCTGTTATGCATTTCGAATTCTGCAGTTAAAAAATCAGGGTCTCCTTTGAGAGAGAATTGAACCGAATGATTTTTTATGGTAGTTTTCAAAGTTTGTTCAGGCTCTTCCCACTCATACCACGAAGATAGTTCTTTTTCAAGAACCAGAGAGTCATCATAATTCAAGTCCGGCATTCCAATTGTCGCCATTTTTATCGATTTTAGGTTCGTTTGGTTATAGGATTTTAAAGTTCGAGCTATTTTCATAGTTTTTTTTAACAATTCTGTTGGTGAGCATATCTCATCTGTTACACATGCCTTGATTGCATGCTTGGGTGTAAATATTTGACCTGTCATCAATATGCGTCGGGTCCAAGATACTCCACAAACTCTAGACATGATTGCAATACAACTTGCTCCAGGAAAAATCCCTGCTGTAACTTCCGGCATACTCCATTCGCAAGTATCTACCATCAACCTGTAATCAGCAGCCGAAGCGAACACTATACCCATTCCCATAGCTCTTCCATTTATTGCAACTATTGAGGGTTTCCCAGAAAAAAGTAAAGTCGCAATGTCTCCAGCAACTAATGCTAGATTTACTTTACCTTCTGCTGTAAAATTACTGACACTCGCTACATCTATACCAGTACAGAAATCTTTCTCTCCCATTCCAGTTAACACGATTACACGAACGGCGGGATTTTTCTGTGCTTGTAGAATTTCTTGCCTTAAATCCACCAAGAGAGGAGGATTGAGAGAATTTGCCCGATCAGGACGATTTAAGGTCAAATAAAGAACCTTATTTTTTAATTCTGGAAGTAATAAAACCATGGTCAAAAATAGGATTGCTGTGTAAAAAAAATTTTATATAAGTAAGCTCAACTCACACTAACGGTGAATTTTGTTATGAAACCAGAAGAAAAAAATCAAGTCATATTAGAAAGAGCCAAAGAGCTTGAACAATATCCTCGTGTATTTGATTGGGTTGACAAATGGGCTAAAGAACGTCCTGATGATCTTGCAATAATTGAATATAATACTAGCGAGGAAATTACGTGGAAAGCTTTTGCGACTGCGACTAAAGCATTTGCTGCAAAACTGTTAAGCCTAGGGTTAAAGAAGGGAGATATTGTCGCTACAAGTCTCCCGCTTCTTAAAGAACACGTCTATCTAATGTATGCTTGCTATCGTACGGGCATAATTTTTGCTCCAATCGATTTAAGACTCAAACCTCCAGAGATAATACGTGCTTTTGATAAAATTAAACCAAAAATGTTCCTATTCTTAGGAAAAACCCCTATGATCGACTTCCGTGATATAGTAAAACCCGTAATGGAAGCCCATAAAGACACGGTTAAATATTGGGTACAATTTACGAAAGAACCGGATATGATTATGAACGGAGCAATGGGGATCTCTGAATTTGCTGCCGACATTAAAAAAACATATCTATTCAAAGGGTTAATTGGGGGATCAGTCAGGAGAGCTCAGAAGAAAGTAGACAAACGAGATCCTTGCCTAATTATATTCACTACAGGCTCTACCGGATGGCCTAAACCCGCATTGATCTGTCACGAGAATATTCTTCTACAAAATATAGGATTAGGAACTGCTTTTGATATGATAGAAGGAGATAGAATGCTTGTAAATCTCCCCGCTTCCCATGTGGGTTGTACGACAGAACAATTAATGACTACCATTTATGGGGGAGGAGTCGCTGTTATTCTTCATATATTCAAGCCAGACGAAACTCTTGATGCTATTCAGAAATATAAAGTAACTTGTTTTGGACAAATTCCTGCCTTATTCAGCATGGAATGGCGACTACCAAATTACAATGATTACGATCTCTCATCTTTAAGATTTGCAATAGCAGCAGGTCAACAAGTAAGCAGAGCATTCCTAGAAAAACTATCTACTATGTGCCCACAGTATCCTACAGGTTTAGGATTAACTGAAACCGCAGGATTTTGCACCTACACACCAATGGAATATGGTGTGGATGATTTACTCAAAGGAATTGGCTATGACTCACCGCTATGCCCAATTTCAGTCAGAGAAATAATGAAGGAAGATGGTTCAGCTGGAGATGAAAAACCTAAAGGAGAAATTGGTGAGATTTGCTTTGAAGGACCTCAAGTATTCTTAGGATATCTAGATGATGAAGAGAACACCCGAAAGACCATTTCTACAGATGGAATCTTGTACACTGGAGACCTTGGATCTTATGATGAGGAAGGATTACATTTTGCGGGTCGCAGTAAACTCCTTATTAAGCCTAAAGGATACAATGTATATCCTGCTGAAGTTGAAGACTTTATCGGAACTGGTTTGAAAGTAAAAGTAAGTGCAGTTGCTGTCGTCGGAGTACCCCATGAAGTGTTTACAGAAGGAATCATGGCTTTTGTAGAAACCCGTGAAGGACAAACCGTGACAAAGGAAGAAGTAGATGCGTTATGTAAAGACATTGCAGCATATAAACGCCCAAGTCATGTGGAAATTCTAGAGCCTGAAAAGATGCCATTAAACCGAGTTGCAAAAACAGACTATGTAACCCTGAAAGCACAGGCAAAAGAATTAGCTGAGAAATTACGTGCAGAAGGGAAATGGGATAAAGAATAAGAAATAAATTTCCATACTCAGAAATTTTTCATTTTTTTTTATTTTTTCAATTATTTTTGGAAGTAAGTCTTCATGTCCAATGTTTTTAACCAATTTAGCGTCCTATCAAGACCTTGTTTATACGATATCTTCGGCGTCCAATCTAGTTCTCGTTTCGCTTTATCGATGGAAAACTCTAATCGAGAGCCCAGATTTTTTATTGTATAAGTGGTTAATAGTGGGCGTTTGTTACGTTTTGAGAGTAAAGCTCCTTTTTCCATAAACCATGCAACAATCATGGCTAAAAAATAAGGTATTCGAGTTTTTACAGGTGGAACATCCAAAGCATTGGCAATTTCCGTACATAATTCTTGAAGTGTCGTCATCTCACCATCATGTATTAAATAACCGTTACCAACTGCTTTAGGATCTACACTTATCAGCATTAAAAGATCTATAAGATTATCAATATAACATGGCCACACATGCACATTTTTTCTCCAAAACAACATATCTTTTTTTAGTATAGCATCAGCTATCCCAGGAATAAAAGTAGAATCTCCTTCTCCATAAATCCATGTACCATAAACCATCGTGACGGGTAGATCAAAGTTTTTATGATAATTCCATGCTATAATTTCCGCATCGATTTTTGTATCACTATAGGGTTCCCCCCATTTCTTGAGCGAGAAACTCTCATCCATAATAACTCCTTCTCTAAGCCCAAACACATCATTCGTACTCATATAGACTAATCGCGTAATTTTTGCATTAACAGCCTCGCTGCAAAGGTTATCCATACCTTGAATATTGACTTCGTCATATAGTTTCTGAGGAGCCCAATCTGTCACTACACCAGCACAATGAAAAATAATCTCCATCCCATCACATGCTTTTCTTAGAGATTCACGGTCTCTCATATCTCCAATTGTGACTTCTATTCCCATTTTTTCTAGTTCATTGATTTTTGGATCATTAGGAAGTACCAAACCCCTCACGTGGGCTCCTTGTTCCAGATTTACTTTCGCTAAATGGGTTCCAATAAATCCAGAAACACCAGTTATAAGCACTTTTCTCATTATATTCGACCAACCTATTCTATAACATCCGACATATTTAAGAATTCCATTAGAACTATGGAAACCACTATATTTTCATCTTTATCTTAGTGATTCGTTTCCATTCACGGATTGCATCGCTTACTACAAAAATCAGTGTAATTCTATCCATCAAAACTAAGCGTTTATAAAAAAAGAGATAATTAGTGAGGTTGGATAGGGATTTAGATGAATTTTTTCCTATTTTTTATCATGCTAGTGTAAAACCTAATACTATGAGAAATTGCCCGAAAATATAGGTAGACATAACTAACAAGCGCTCAGCAGGAATTCTCTTCACAAAACGATTCCAAGCATTTAATGCATCGGATATTACGAATAACCATGCTCCTACAATCAATAAAATCACTACGTATGTCTCTTCTAGACCAATTAAAGCTGTTGTGGAGTATCCCATCAATACAATAACGACAATGTAGATTCCTACAGGAATAGACATTTTGCCTGTGTGTTTCAGAAGGCGGAAGGCAATAACCACTCCAAACACCACAAATAAGGCACCAATGAAAAGACTCCAGTGTTGGAATCCTGCGAAATCCCATCCTTGGATGATCATGGCTACAAAATAGCAAATATGACCAAGAAGAAATGCAATTAAACCAATTTTAAACGCATTTTTCTTTTCGGTTTTATCTGGTAACATTAAGAAAATATCCCCCAGAAAACCCCCAATGATCCCCCCAACGAACCACCAATTGATTATTTCAGCATTTGTTATCTTGCTTACTATATAAAAAGCTGCGAGTAACAGCATAAGGAACGGTTTAGTAATGTATTCGATGAGTTTACTTGCTTTCTCCTTCATAATCAGATATTGTCCACCAAGGTGAATAATGGTATCAATTCCAAATACAACCAACAATACAATTTGCATCCGGTTCATGTTTCTTGATAGAGAATAGGTTCTATAAAATAATTTGGTCAATAAAATTGTTAAAAAAGGCTGAAAAGATTAAATATTATTCGAAAAATTTAAAATTACTCAAGGAGTCCCATAGAGAGGATGTTTTCAATTTCATCCTTCGTTTTTGGTTGAGTTTTACCATGTTTCGTCTCAGCACGATTAAATGCTTTTTGAAGTCGGATGAATTGTTTGGGATGGTTTAATATTTTTTCAATAATGCCAAATTTATCGGTAATTAATTCACGGATTCTTCCGTATTTCGCAAGAGATTTCAGCTGCATATCAACAACTTTCTTCACCAACCATTCCTCTACGGTGTTTTCTTTCTCTTCAGAAACGTCTACGGTTTTCGATCCGGAATATTCTCCTTCCCATTTCATAATAATGTTATTACCCTGGATAAAGATGTAATACTCATCAAATTCAATATCTGCTGAATCAGGACTTGCAGAATCTATGATACTTTTACCAATTATTTCATTTTTCTTGTCTACTAGCGGTTGTAACCATTTCTTTTGGATATGAATTGGAAACATACCAAAATCAATAATTTCTTTAACATACAGTAAACCCAATAATGCCATTAAATGAAGACAAATTCCACCTGCTTCACCAACATTGCAGTCACATTCATGTTTTACTGATTTTTTGTCACTATTTACATTAACTGAACAAGCGACATCAAAACTACCAAAATTTAGATGAAGTGAATATTCATTCTGTTCATCATTTAAGTCAAATTTAGCATTTTTCCAGAATAAGATGATCGGTAAGCTTTTTTCAACTAACTCTTTTACCTTTTTTGGCATGAAGTTGTTATAAGCTTCTGTTTTCTGCTCAGAAGATAAGATTTCATGAAATCCTCTCTTAAGATCAGATTTCGATTTATATTTTGATATTCCTTTCTCCAGATATTCTTTTACCAAAAAACGAAGTTCTTTTGCATTGAGAGTGTTAATTAGGATTTCATAATCTGGTTCGGACTTTTTCATAGGCAAATAAACCACCTACTAATTTATGCGTCTTTCAGTTAATAAAGATCAATATAGCTATTTAAAACTATATAAATCGATATCAATGATAGGTTTATAGCCTATAGTTTGATAGATACTGTTACTGGTAGGATTGGCTAAATCGGTAAATAAAACACAATAATCATATGTTTCTAACAGTTTTTTTGATATTTTTGCTACACATTCAGTTGCATATCCACGTTTTCGCAATTCAGGAGGGGTATAAACATAATTAATTCGACCACAATATTCCATCGATGCATCTCTTACCATAGAGACTGGTTTTCCATTATCTAATAAGAAATAAATCTTTCCTTGGTCTATCTGTTTTGCAACTCTATCTAGTGATCGTTCAATTTGTTCCAATGGTGTTTCCGGAAGCGCTTCCTTGATGAATTCGTAACCCCATTGCCTAATAAGCGATTTATGTTTACGTCTAGCAATAATAAATTCATGATCCCCTATAGTTTCAGGATTGACTTCGGTTAGTTTGTAGATGCGTTCGTTCATGCCCATTTCTACTTTAGCATTTTTTAATTCAACCCAAATGTGTTTGAATCGCTGAACTGCAGGTTTTGGACCTAAAATACCTGGTGTTTGTGGATCTTTTTTTGCTAATTCTTCAGTAAAGGCATCTACCGCATCCAAATGTTCTGTATACGACAATATCGTATTCCATGGGGGTGTTCGGATTGATACAAGCACAATATTATCATGGTCCCTCACAAGAGCAAGAACAGGAGCATCTTCTCCGTAAATTTGGGGATTTTTAACAATACGCTCCAAAATTCCATAAATTAGGTTATTCTCAACAGGAAAATCATTGAGAAATGGTTTAACTTGCTTGAAAAATTCAGTAATTTCCGTATAGAACTGGACTTCCATGTCTACTATGATGTGTTTTTACTATTAAATTCATCTCTTGACATGTATGATTACAATTGGTACTAGTGAAGCAATTAACATACAAGATGAATGCTATTATATGAAAATTCTAATCGTGTTCCATAGTCTAAGTAGTCAAACTGAAAAGATCGCAAAAAATGTAATCAATTCAGCACAATAGCAAATTCACAATATTTTGCTTGTATCTAACTCATAATATTTCATTATGCGATGTAATTTCATAGGAACTTCACTTTCGGGATAGGGGGGTATTTCCTCGAACCCTACATACTCGTAGATTCGATTAGCACTCGTCATGAATCCCAAAGTATCCAATCGTACTTTTTTATATCCCGTGGATTTCGCAGTGTTTAACAGAAACATCAATAATTGTAACCCAAGTCCCTCACCCTGATACTCGGATCGGATATGCATATGAATGATCTCACAAATTTTATCCGAATGCTTACGAATTCCTCCTGTTCCAATGAAGTTATTTGACTGGGTATGTCGAACTAAATAAAACTTATATTCTTCAGATGTTGACTTATTTTCGATGAAAATATTAACGTATTCTGCCAATGGAGTTCCTACTTCTTCAAACATATCTACATAATATATTTTTTTAACGTTTTTTTGAATCCAATGCATATAATTAAGTGTGTAATCTAAGAGAACTTGTTTATGTTCGTCTAGATTTACTTCTACAAATTCTAATTCCGGCATAGTCCTATTTTTTAAATAGCTCGTCTTAGTAAAAAACTATGTCCATCAAATTTCGAGTTGCAAAGTTGGATGACAAGGATAAAGAGGATATATCAGCTATACAACTATATGCGTATAATGAGCCCCCTCCCGCCCATGAACGATTTAAGAATTCATATGACCTCATTTACAAAGAACATTATGTTGGTACAATAAAGAAGGAAATTGTGGTATCCTTACGGTGTGTTACACTAAATCAGAATGTTAGAGGGACTTTTAAAAAAATGGGAGGTGTAGCTATGGTTGCTACATATGGAGAGGCGCGACGAAAAGGATATTGCAGAGATGCAATGAAATACTCCTATGGACGGATGAAAGAAGACGGGATCTTAGTTAGTACGTTGACACCTTTCAAAGATTCGTTTTATATGCAATTCGGATATGTGAATGCAAAACCATCTCAATTTATGGAATTTAATCCATTATGGTTTTCCAGATGGAAGGATTTACCAAAAGGATACTCGATTAAAAGGATGAAGATCAACGAAGGTAAAAAAGAACTCCGAGAGTGTCAGGAATATGTTGTAGAACAGTTCAATGGAGGAGTTAAACGATACGATGATAGATGGGAAGAATTTTTCAAAGGAAATTCATCCTGGTTGGTACTTGTATATAATCCAGAAAAGAAGGTCGAGGGTGCAATGTATTATCGCACGCTTGGATATGGGGATCGTATATTTGGTGAGGATAATGTTGGTCGTATGGGGGGTATTGGATTTTATCCAAAAACTCTTGAAGCTAGACATGCACTTTTTCATTTTATTTATCTTCACGCTGAACAATTAGTAAAGGTAACACTTCCACTCCTTCCTTATGAGGACAATTTCCAATCATGGATTCAAGACCATATTAAGAACGAAATTAAACAACATTTTGTATCTATGATCCGTATTATTAATGTGGATAGTGTTTTTGACGAAATTTCTGTTCCTGAGGTTGAATACGAGGAAATTAGCTTTGAAATTCAAGATCCCATGTGTGAATGGAACAACGGAATCTTGAAACTATGGGAGGAAGAAGGGAGAATACAATCTAAATTTTACCCAAATGAATCTGTGGATACAAAAATAACTATTGAAGGACTCAGCGCTTTATTATTTGGTACTTTGACAATAGAAGAAATCGAATATTTTGGATGGACGCAAAACCTTAGTGAAGGAGATAGGGACATCCTCTCTATATGGTTCCCACGAAGAGAATATTATTGCACAGAATTTTTCTGAATTCCAAATCAGTATTTTTTTAACTATTCCCACTGAGTATAGAATGATGTATTATGGCAAAAAATAGATCGTTTACGAAGACCCTTGCTATCATTGGTGGTATTTTTATTATAATTGAGGGTATTCTAGGAATAATTAATAGTCTAGCAGCAACAATAAACATCCCTAATTTAGGATTTTTAGTAGAATGGTATTATGCGTTGGTTGCTATTGTTGTTGGGATAATTGTGTTATGGTCTTGTGATGTGTTCACTAAAAAGTCGAAAGGTCCTGCATATAATGGATGGCTTCTTCTAATTTTGGGAATACTAGGTGTAATTTTCACCTATTGGCATGTTGGTGGAGCTTTAGTAATAATTGCAGGTATTTTGTGGATTGTTTGGAAAAAGTAATTGATATTTTCCTATATTTCCTTTTTAATAAAAAGATCCCAAAAAGTTAATAATTATCATTGCGATCTATATATCTTAGGGAGAAAATGATTCATTTAGGAGTTGTATTCTCAGATGCAGTTTGGAACTTGGTGGGTGGTAGCACGACAGTTCTCTGTGGAGTAACAATAATTTCAGTATTTATCACCATTATTACAGATCAGAAGAAAAATCAAAAAGAAATCATCCCAAAAAAGAAAATTCAGATGTTTTGTCCATATTGCGGTATTATGAGTAAGCATTTAAGTGAATTTTGTACATTTTGTGGGAGTTCTTTAGCCAATGTTGCTGAAATGTTAGGTTTGAAAAAATTAGAAGTGCATAATGAGAATATCTGTCCGTTTTGTAGTTGTCCAATACAAAATTCCGAATGTATTGCCTGTGGCAGATCTATAAAACAATAGACCAGTTTTTATACGAAAAATTGGGTGTCATATCTCTAAAGTATCATCCAGTTTATTTCTTATTCATACTAGTGAGTATATCATACTCACATACAAGACTGATATGTGTGATCCTATGATTTCCATCAATCACAAATAATCATGAGTACAATGGTCTCGAAATTAACCATATGCACCAGATTAACCCCACTTCACCCATATCTCTCTAAAAAATACTCCGCAAGGTATTTTTTCTAATTTTTTCCTATAAAGTCTAAGATAATTGCTACTAATTCTTCAGGTTTTTCCTCTTGAAGGAAGTGCCCTGAATTTTTTACAGTTGGATGCTCTCGGTTTCTCGCACCGAGTGCAGTTTTTTGAACGAACTTTTCACCACCACGAGTTATCGGATCCTTGTCTGAAAATGCAGTCAAGAACGGGATGTCCCATTTCTTATATTCCTCCCAAGCTTTTCTATTTTTGATTGCTTCGGGATCATCAGGGGAAATTGGAACTAGTGCTGGAAATATTCTTGCACCTGCTTTGTATTTCTGAGACGGAAAGGGTGCAGTATATGCTTTAAGCACATTTTTTGATAATGTACTGAATGTCCCTTTCTGTATAATTGTTCCAATTGGTAAAATAGGGCTTTTTTGTGAGAATTCTCTCCATCGTAAGAACGCTTTTGGAGGGGATCTGGAATCTGGTCGAGGAGCGGGAAGTCCTCCATTAGCTAGAATAATACGTTTAAATCTGCTCTTGTTTGCTACGGCAATTCGTAATCCAATAAGCGAACCCCAATCTTGACAAAACATCGTGATATCTGTGAGATCCACTTGTTCCAACCATAATTGTATCCAGCGTAGATGAGATTCATAAGTATAATCTGATTGTTTTGCTGGTTTATCTGATTTTCCAAAGCCTACTAGATCTGGAGCCAGAACTCGAAATCCAGCTTGCACTAAAGGAGGAATCATTTTCCGATACAAATAGGACCAAGATGGCTCCCCATGCATGAGTAAAATTGGTTCTACATCTTTCGGTCCCTCATCTACATAATGAATTCGAATTCCATCCACAGTAATATAATTCGGTGAAAAGGGATAATCATGTAACTTTTTAAACCGATGTTCTGGTGTGCGATATATCTTCATAACTTTCATTAAACACGTGAAATTATTAATGCTCCGTCTTAGATCCAAAATCTTTTGACTATTGTGACTTATTTTTCGTCTTTGAGAACTTTTTTAAATAGTCAAATTGATTGTAGTATGAATTATGACTTCCAAAATCGTTCTAGTTACCGGTGGTTCTAACGGAATTGGATATTCTATTACAAAATTTTTGTGTTCTCGGGGAGATATTGTTATATCTACAGACATCGATTCAGAGGTACTTAAAAAATTCATGGATATTAAAAATGTATTTCCTTTTGTGATGGATGTCACAAATAGTGAGAGTATACAATCTGTTGCAAAGCAAATTGAAGATAATTTTGGATTTATTGACTGTATCGTAAATTGTGCAGGAATTTTTGTAGGTGGACCGATAGTTGAGGTGAAACTAGAGGACTACGAAAGACTGATAGATGTCAATGTGCTTGGATATATTCGAGTAGTCAAAGTATTTTATCCGTTATTACGAAAGGGAAGCAGAATAATTAATATCAGTTCTGAGGTTGGTAGGATTCCTTGGCCGTTCAATGGACCATATACGCTTACAAAATATGCGGTAGAAGGATTTTCTGACTCTTTACGCAGAGAAATGATGTTTAAAGATATAAAAGTGATAAAAATCCAACCTGGTTCTATAAATACGAATATGATGGATTGTACAAAAGCGTCATACAAGAAATATTGTGAAGATTCTGAATTTGTCGAACAGATAAATCGTGTTTGGGGTGTTTTAGCCAATGAGGGATATGCCGATCCGATTTACATGGCAAAAACAGTCTATAAGGCAATTCACAATAAATATACGAGGTTTACATATAGAGTGAAGAACCATCGAGGAAGAAGGATTTCCGAATTCATTCCAGCTAGATGGTTAGATTTTATTATAAGGAAATGGATATGACGGAGGGAGAAAACAATGACTCATGATGTAATTAGAGTGTTTGGTTGGGAATTTATTATATTAGACATTGTATTCTGCCTAATTTGGATGAGTATTTTGATAAGGAAGAAATATTTCGTCCAATTATTCTTTGGTCTATTTGGAGCTATTATAGTCTTCATTTCTGATTTTGTATTTTTCTACAAACTTCAAGGAAGCAGAGAAATATTCTCTTTGCCGGATGGATTAAATCCACTAACATTCTTGATTTATTTCTCCTTCACATATGGCATGATTGAGTTCAGCTATGTTGCAGTCATGTTTAGATTAAAGGATTGGAAACAAAAAGTGTATTGGACGGTTTTGCTTTACGCCGGTTGGTTCATAATTGCGTTTCTTCCTAAAATTCTCCCTTTGACTGATTCTACTGTGGATATTGTTAGGCACATGAAAGATAATCGTTGGACACAGATAGGAATGGTAATAGGGGGATATTTACTATTAATTATACTGAAGTATACGTGGAAGCCATTCAAATCTGTAACATGGATAAAATTAGGATTTCTATTCTTGACAGGATTCTTAGTTCATTTCGCTATGGAGATTACTTTATTGACTTCCGGAATACGTCCTGCTACTGAAATTTTTTCCGTTTTAGCCTTTAATAGCTTATTAGAGTTCAATACAGGAGTTCCCATCCTATTCTTTGCGTGGAATCTAATCACTTATTCGAGACATGATAAAAAAATTAAAGAAATTTCAGTCTAAGTAATACCATTTTTATATACAGGTTGTGGCGAATATTGATTATGAGAAAAAAAGATCCTTTTCTAACTTCCCCTCGCTTTGTGAAATTTTGTGTCATTTCGGGTTTTACAATATGGATGTCAACAATTATATTCGGAATATTAGTAGGTCAATTAGATCAAGTAGGTCCAGGGGCTGATCTTGCTGGATTTAACCCCTTAATTAACTATATTAGTGATTTAGGGTCTCTTAGGTATACTCCATTACCCGTGATTCTCAATTTCGGGATGATGGCAACTGGTTTATTGATGACACCCGTTTCTTTTGCTATTAAAAATATTATGATTGGTGATGGAACGAAAATTTGGAGAAAAATTATGGGATACATCACACTCGTCATTTTATTGATCGGAATGGCTGGATTCTTCTTTACAGGGATTTTATCTGAGGATACAGGTGCAATTTTTGATCAAATAATACCCTTACCATCAAACTACCCATGGCATGATATTGTTGCTGATTTTGCATTCATGTTCTTCATGGCAGGTGGTATATTAGTTGCCACTCAGTTCATATTGTTCAAAAATACCCTCGAAAAAGAGATTGGAGTAAAAAATCCCCTCTTAGTGCGTATCATATTGATAATAATTACGTGGGTATTGACACCAACTTTCTTTGGATTTTTCTACACAGTCCCGTATTTGGATGCAGTTGATACAAATTTTTGGACATATTTGCCAATGTGGCAATGGTCACCATTATGGGAGTGGTTACTAATGCTATCGATAGTTGCATCGTTATTTTCTGTTTCGTTCATGATACTGAAACCACTGAACAGAAAAATTTTAGATGGTTTAAAAAAATCTTAGATTAGTTTTACAAATTATTTATTTCTCTAATCTCCTTTTTTGATCTCAAAATTCATGAAAGCACACTTTCACGAAATGTATTTCTGAATTTTTTTTTTAGGAAATTTTTTTTAGGAACACAAACCAACCAGTTCAAGAGAATCGATGAAAGTTCACACTGGAAAAAAACGTCTTCGAGGTGCAATTCCTAAGATTGGAATCCGCCCTACTATTGATGGAAGACGGAAAGGAGTGAGAGAATCCTTAGAAGATCAAACAATCAGTTTAGCTAAAACTGTTTGTGAATTCTTAGAAGGTGAATTAAGACTCCCAAACGGTATGCCCGTTGAGTGCATAATAGCAGACACTACTATAGGTGGTGTTGCGGAAGCTGCATCATGTGCAGAAAAATTTCAAAATGAAAACGTGGGATTATCGATCACAGTTACACCTTGCTGGTGCTATGGTTCAGAAACCATGGATCAAGATCCTCTCATTCCAAAAGCTGTATTTGGATTTAATGGAACAGAACGACCTGGAGCAGTATATTTAGCTGCAGTTCTTGCTGCCCACTCTCAAAAGGGATTACCAGCTTTTGGTATATATGGTCATGATGTGTTAGATGCTGGAGATACGACCCTTCCCGATGATGTGAAGGAGAAATTACTACGGTTTACAACAGCAGGTTTAGCTGTTGCGTGGATGAAGGGAAAATCGTACCTCTCATTAGGGGGAGTATCAATGGGAATTGGTGGTTCTATTGTTAACGAGAATTTTTTCCAGCATTATTTGGGTATGCGAAATGAATACGTGGATATGTCCGAAATTGGGCGCCGATTAAAACTCAACATCTACGATAAGAAAGAATATGAAGAAGCCATTAAGTGGACGCGAAAGAATTGTATCGAAGGGAAAGATGTAAATCCCCCCGAAAACCAAAAACCTAAGGAAGAAAAAGACAAGATTTGGGAAGAACTTGTTAAGATAACATTAATTTGCCGCGATTTAATGGTAGGAAATGAAAAATTAGTTGAAGCAGGTTACGCTGAAGAAGCTTTGGGGCATAATGCAATTGTAGCGGGATTTCAAGGACAACGTCATTGGACTGATTGGATGCCAAATGGAGATTTCCTTGAAGCAATCCTTAATTCCTCTTTCGATTGGACAGGAATTCGGCAACCCTACGTTATGGCTACCGAAAATGATAGTTTGAACGGAGTAGCTATGTTATTTGGGCATTTATTAACTAATACCGCACAAATCTTTTCTGATGTGAGAACCTATTGGAGTCCAGATGCAGTAAAACGAGTTACGGGTAAAAAATTGACCGGTTTAGCAAAGAATGGGATAATACATTTGATCAATTCGGGCTCATCAGCTCTGGATGGAACAGGGGAACAATCCATTGATGGAGAACCTGCGATCAAACCATTCTGGGATATTACGGAAGAAGAAGTAGAAACATGTCTGAAAAACACTAAATGGCCTGCAGTAGTAGATGAATATTTCCGTGGGGGAGGGTTTTCATCGCAATTCTTGACTAAGGGAAAGATGCCTATCACGATGTCTAGAATAAATCTAGTCGAAGGATTAGGCCCAGTCCTCCAAATAGCCGAAGGGTGGACTATCTCTCTTGATTCTGAGGTTCATAAGATTTTAGACGAAAGGACAAATGAAACATGGCCCACTACATGGTTTGTGCCTCGATTAACTGGAAATGGTCCATTTAAAGATGTTTATTCGGTAATGGCAAACTGGGGAGCAAATCATGGTGCTATTAGCTATGGTCATATCGGTGCTGATCTCATAACATTAGCATCAATGTTGCGAATTCCCGTGAATATGCATAACGTTCCTGAAGAAATAATCTTTAGACCAAGCACTTGGAGTGCTTTTGGAACACAAGACTTAGAAGGCGCAGATTATAGAGCATGTAAAAATTTCGGTCCTTTGTATTAAGACCGATTATTACTTCTTTTTATTATAAAGTCAGGTGTTTCACTTTCTTTTCCATAAATGGATGCAATATCCTATCCCTTGAATCAGAAAAATGAAAAACATGAACAGAAAGAACATATTGCTGCCTAACCTGTGTGCGTAAAGCTTAAAATCACCGCCAACGGCTTCAGCTACTCCTACTATAACTGAATAAGCCACTGCACAAATGGACAATACAAGAAATGAATACTGGTTGATTTTCGGTAATTGTTTTTTTATTAAATAAAATATCGTATACATAATTACTGCTATATTGAGGCTCAGTGGAGCAATAGTATCAAAGAACATATGAAGATGGTGGTTTGCCTGAACGAAAAAAATACAAATGTAAAACGGTCCAAACAATAAGCTAATACCAGTTGCTACCCAACTCAGCTGTTTTATTGGTTTTGTATCTTGGAAAAAGATCCATATAGTACTAAAAAATCCCACTATAGCAATACTCGCTAGTATTGTGCTGGTTTTGATGAAAATACTACTTATTAGGTTGTATTCTCCATTAATTGCAACAACTTCTCGCAAGTCACACATGGTGTTACGTAAAAATGTATAGCCATCCTCAAAATGATCAATTGCATTTCCTCCAGGATAAAAAATCATTGCAAAAATAATGAACAGTAATACAAGGAAAAGCATTGTCGTAAATGTAACGAAAACGATTTTTAGTAATTTCATTCGGTCCTCAATCACCGAGCTCATAATTGGTGTATTTCAATATGGATTTTTAACATTTTGTAAAATAATCTCAAGGGGAATATAGAAAATTTATATTTTCGCCCATTACATAGCAAGCGTTGAATAGAATAACTAAAGTTTAAAAACTGGTTCATTTTACAATTTTTATGGAAAATCAAACCGAAGAATCTGTATCAAAGAAGACTTTCTCCGGATTTTTATGGCTATTCTTTTCTGGATATATCTCAATGATAGGTTCACAATTGGTCAGTTTTAGTGTAACATGGTATTTAACGGAAGAAACCGGAAGTACACTGATTCTCTCACTAGCAACGTTATCCACCATGCTTCCTATGATAATAGTGTCTTTATTTGCGGGGGTTATAGCAGATCGTCGTTCCAAAAATCGAATCTTGTTCATCGCAGATGCCACTCAAGCATTTGCAACATTTATACTAATAATGATGTTCTTCTTTGGAGTAAATGATATTTGGCAAATATTAGTGCTGATGGGGGTTCGCGGAGCATGTCAAGGATTTCAAATGCCTGTAGCAGTCAGTCTTAATGCAATAATGGTTCCAAAGAAACATATTCAGAGAATCAATGCTGTAGATAGAATTTTTATGTCGATTCTTTCCATTACAACCCCACTTCTTGGTGTGGTTATTTTAGAGCATATGACAATAGATCAGATTTATTGGTTTGATGTTATTACGTTTATTCCTTCAGCGATCGCATTGCTACTGGTTAAAATACCTGGCGTCAAAAGTACGGGAGATGAAAAAATTCATTTCTGGAGAGATTTTAAGGATTCAGTAAAGTATATGAAAAAAGAGCATCTTATTCCTCCCTTCATCTTGTTCGGTCTTGCCAATTTCTTCGTTGTTCCATTGTTTAGTTTAATTCCATTATTAGTAGAGCAACATTATGCAGGAGAATCAGCACAATATGGCATCATGATGATGTCTCTGCAGATTGGAATGTTAATTGGTGGAGTAATTCTAATGTTTCTTAAGAAAAAACCATTAATGAAAGGTGTAATCATAAATGGTTTTCTTATGTCTTTTGCAGTTATGCTGTTGGTAGCTGTACCCTCAGGATGGACATGGAGATTCTATACATTATATGCTAATGCTTTCATATTTGGTATGTTAATCACCTTCATAGACACTCAACTTGTTTCGATCCTGCAATTAACAATTCCGAAGGAACTTCAAGGGAGGGTATTTTCCTCTCTTTTTGTAATAATAAAGTCAATTATGCCTTTGGGATTAGTTTTATGGGGAGGATTGGGTGAAATCACGAATTGGTATTTCATTTTCCTATTTCCACCAGCTTTATCGATTGTTGCATTTATCATTTTGGGATTGACGACTCCTATATTCAAATTTGATGCAATACAGCGTGAGAAAGAAAAGAATATGTTGCAAGAGATTCCAAGCGAGGTAGTAGAAGAAGAAACAACAAAGGAGTAATCCTTTCCCCTCATTTTTTTCCTCTATGGATCCGTTAAATTTATGATTTTATTCTGCAATTCAAGTTTGGATAGGAAAGAACATTTATTGTGAAAATTATGCGCAATAAGTTTTTATGAAGTGTGTTAAATACACAGTAAATAGACTCTTTTTTGACCATCTGAGTTTTAAAGAATATATATTTTTGTGAAAACTATGCCGCCTAAAAACAATATTATAGAAGCGTATAACAAAAGCCCAAAAGGTATACGAATAACTCTCTGGAAGATTCTCCATGGATTTATTCAATCTCGAGATAAAAAACACAAGATTAGATTCATGAATTATGGGTATCTAGACGATGAACTAGAAAATAATCCAATACAACTTGAAGAAGCAGACAAAGGTGAACGAATGTGTGTAAATATGTATCATCAAAATGTATCAGAAGTCAATCTTGAAGGAAAGAATGTTCTTGAAGTAGGTTGTGGTCGTGGTGGTGGTGCAGATTATATTTCTCGATACTTGAAACCAGCATCATATATTGGATTGGATCTTAACAAAAAAGTAGTAAAGGCATGCAATCGAGCGTACGACGCACCAAATTTGAGTTTTGTTCAAGGTAGTGCTGATGATTTACCTTTCGAGGACGGAATATTTGATGCAATAACAAATGTTGAATCTTCTCGTGGGTACCCAGATTTCATGGGATTTCTGAATGAGGTAATGCGTGTTCTCAAACCCGGAGGTCATTTATTATTCAGTGATATGCGAATTAAGGAGGACCATCCAAAAATGGTCAGCGGATTTAAGGAAGCAGGTTTCAATATCCTAGTAGAGAAAGAGATTGGCCCACATGTCCTGAAAGCTCTGGAAATTGATGATGAACGCCGTGTTGCGGAAATAGAAGAACGAACTAAAGCTAAATTTCTTAGAAAATCGATGAAGGAATTTTCCGGAACGGTCGGAACGGAGACTTATAATTTCTTCAAAGAAGGTAAGTATGTATATTACCATTATGTACTCCAGAAACCCGTATAAAGGGAAAAAAAAGGAAAAGAAAAAATATGTATTAAAACTTGATATTTCTTGATTTTTTTACCCGTTTTCTTTATACAATTTTTTGTAAGTAGCGCTGATTTTACCTTCTTTTGCTAA
>JAEOTN010000205.1 GCA_016839865.1 Promethearchaeota archaeon
CCAGTAGATAAGTTCCATGAATCCTACTCCTACTACAAAAAATATGCCAGGAGTGTAGATGTTTAAAAGACATAATAAACCAAATAATGCAGGACCAATTGCACTCCCTATCATTCCAACTGCTCTATAAATTGAAACCATATTTGTTTTGTGTTCGGGGGATATCAACTCATGCCCAAGAAAATCAGATGCTTGCATCAAGGAGGCTAAAACGACGCCAAAAAATCCTAGAGCGACTGAAAAAATTATTACATGTTCTATAAAATACATAAAAATTGAAATACCTAAAATAATCACTCCAAATCCTATCATTATCCGGTAGACTTTATCAAAGTTAGTCACTTTTCTCCCCAAAATGAAGAAAACAGTCATCTCGATGATTTGTATAGGTAAAAGATAAAACCCTCCAATAAGGGGATCTGTTTCGAGATGGTCAAATATTACTGTTATCGCGTATGTACCTCCTCCACTGAAGCAAATCGTGTTGAATAGGTTTTGAATAAGGAGTCCGATAATTTTTTTATTATTTTTTATGTATGTCCAAGTAGAACTACGATCTACGTATGTATTTTGTTCTGTGTTTGTAGGTGGTGCGTCTTTTATGTTGATAATAGTATTTAAAATACACAAAATGAGAAAACCGGCAAAGAATAGAAATTGATTTGGCATCAACCATACGTAGATTGGTTTTCCAATTAGAGACCCAACTAAAAAGCCTAATACAACTCCGATTGTATAAAGAGAAAGAGGAAAGCCGCGTTTTTCTTCAGAAAAGTGATCGCATACAAGTCCAGATACGATTCCAACAGCACCATTGAATCCAATCATAAATTCTATTAACACTATGTGCCAATATTTTGTAGAGAAAAAGTGAAGAAGTAACACTCCTATAGTAGTGATAGACAATGAGAGTAGGAGAGTTTTTTTCCTACCCCATTTTTCTGATAGCTTCACCAGAGGGAATATTGACACAAAAGTCCCAAAAAATGCAATGCTGGTTAATAATCCGAAATAAAAATCAAATGAATTTTCACTTACTAAAGGTCTAATTATTGAACTCATTGAAAGTGAGATGGAAATACTATTTAAAACTATAAAAAAACCAATAAAGAAAATACCTAAATTGAGTTGTAGTTTTTCTCGCCCCAAAAATTACACCTAATAGCTTCTAATGCTTATCAATTATATAAAGTATTAGAGAAACGGAAAATACAATAAGGATTAAGAGGAAACCGTTGATTTGGAAATTAAACCGTTGTTATCCACTTTCTTTTTTTTTAGATTTCATGTTCTAATTTGATATTTTGTGCTTTACTAATCCATTTCCAATACAATAATTCTGAAATTATGAGTGCAATTATCACAAAAAGTCCAGGAGAGTAAATCCAAACATAATCTGTAATTGCCCCAAAAAGTACTGGACCAATTATGTTGCCAGCAATTCCAACAAATCGATAAATTGATGCAAGATTACTTTTATGCTCATTTGGAATCAATTTATGACTAATAGCATCGGCACTTTGCATCAAAGAGGTGATGGAAATACCAAAAAATGCTATACTTATAGAAAAGACTCTTAGGTCATCGATCCCGAAAGCAAATGTTATCGCAAATCCAATAAGGATAAAAATCAACCCAATTAGCATTTTGAATAATTTGTCAAAGTTTTTTATTCGGCTGAGGAGAATAAACATGATTATTTCTACAATTTGAACTGGTAATAAATACAAACCACCAACTATTCCTGATTGTTCGAAATGTGTAAAAATCATGGTAATTGCATATGCTCCAGACCCACTAATTATTACTAAATTAAAAAAATTTAGGATCAGAGTTCCAATCAATCCTTTGTTAGATTTTACAAATTTCAAGGAAACCTTCATTGAAATGTTCATTTCTTCTAGCTTGTCACTATGTTCCGCTTTTGGGGCGTCCTCGAGGTTTACTATTATACTAGCTACACTAAGAATTGGGAAAATTCCAATAATTAGAAAGGAGAATTTGGGATCAGAAAAAATATTGTAAATCGGACCACCTAATAACGATCCAACTAAATAACCTGCCACTAGTCCAAGTGAGAACATGGATAAAGGTTTGCCCCTTTCTTCTTCAGGAAAGTGATCGATTACAAGAGCTGATAGAACCCCCGCAGTGCTAGCAAGTCCAAGAACAAATCGTAACACCAAAATCATCCAATATTGTGATGCAAAAACCATTAAAAAAGTTCCCAACACGACGATACTATGCGAGATGATAAAAGTTTTCTTCCGTCCAATTCGATCTGATAATTTTGTTAATGGATATATCATCACTAAGTTTCCAGTAAATACCATAGTACCAATTAGGCTAAAAAGTAGACTTGAGTCTCCAACTAAATCATTTATTATCTGCGATAAAACAATAGACATTGACGAATCCGTAGTTACAATTAAAAAGCTAGTAAAAAATATACCAAGCATTATCTGTCTTTTGTTAATACTGCGTTTTTGTAGACTCACAATTAATTTCCCCCTAAAAAAATGGTTAAACATGTTTTGAATTTTGGATAATTTAAGCCTATAGGAATAATGGTATTCGAACATGAATCCAGCTATTGTGAAATTTATTTTGGAGTGGAATCCCACGCATCTTGAAAGATTTTCAAGCCTTTATCAGTGAAGGGGTGTTCGAAAGAGTCTTTATAGACTTGAAATCCAGCGGTGACAATATCCACACCTAATCGGGATGCTTCCACTATTTGCTTTCCGTTTCGAATTGCAGCAGCTATAACTTGGGTTTTAAATCCGTAATTTTCATAGGAAATCATAATATCTTCCATCATTTCCGTGCAATCGACTCCTGTGGCCTCCTGCCACCCTAAAAATGGAGATACGAACGTGGCTTTGATTCTGCCTGCTTGAATGGCTTGGGAAGCAGTAAATACTAGAGTAACATTTACCCTAACACCATCTTCTTCTAATTTTTTCGCCGCAATAAGCCCTTGCTCGTTGCATGGTAGTTTGATTACAAAATTAGGTGATAAATTTGAATATTCTTTAGCTTCTTTAATCATATCCTCAGCTTTTTCCAAATGAGGATTGATTTCCACAGAGATAGGGAATTCAACATCTTTGAACTCCTTAACAAGTTCTTCCATAACAACTTTAAATGTCTTACCAGAATTCTTCACATGTTTTGGATTTGTAGTTACACCGTTTATCTGCCAATTTTCATAAGCGTATCTAATTTCATCAATTTTACCGCTATCTAAGAAATATTTCATAAGGATTAATGTAAAAAAAAGGATTTAATCGTTATTGATTTTCGAAAGTGAATCTCTATTTTTTTTTATTTAAGCTTCTTCAAGGTTTTTTAGGAGCCGATTGAGGTACTTGTCTAGTTGAGATTTTTCTTCCTCTGTGAATCCTTTGTAATAAAGATCCTCCATTTCCATCGATACTTTTTCATATATCTCGTGTTTACCTTGGGTTTTCTTTGTTATTTTGACATTGATTTCTCGTTTATCTATAGTGGACTTTAAACGGATTACTTCACCCG
>JAEOTN010000206.1 GCA_016839865.1 Promethearchaeota archaeon
ATACAATGTGCGTAGTCATGCTGTCAAACCAACTGTCGTAGCAACTCCGTTAACACAAGATCTATTGACAAAAGGAGAAGGAAAATTCAAAGACATGTATGAAGGAAAGATCCCATTTGGAATTGGTAAAACCAGCTACGTGAGTGATGTAATTCTTTTCTTAGCAGGACCTGAATCATTTTTCATGAATGGAAATGTCTTGGAAATTAATGGTGGAAAATTAGGAGAACTCTAATTTTTCTTTTTTTATTATTCCTCGATTTTTGATATAAGTTGATTTGTTTTTTCTCGTAGTAAAAGAGTTCCCTGTGGGACCTCGAACACTCTCGAAATTAACTCACATTTAGCTTTTAATAAGAAGAATACCGACTTTTCGGGAGTTGGGGTAGTGATAATTGATTCAAAATTTCCCTGTCCTTTGGAGATGATCAAATTTGCTTTATTAAAGATACTTTGAAATTCAGCAGGGCATTCCTTCAAAATTACTCCAGGACTTAGAGATGACTCCAGTACTTTGCATTCTAGTGTCATTCCTACTTCGATTGCATCTTCCAAGGTCGCATCATTAATTATAGGACCTCCTCGCACCGAATAGATGATCGTTTTATCAGGATAATATTCTGTTAAAGTCTTTACCAAAATCTTATCAAACACTATTTCTCCAGTGTTATCTCCCAAAATTAAAATGGATTTTGCATTTTCTAACGTCATTATTAATCTGTCATAATGATTTGGCTCACCTAATTCAACATTGCTTAAATCTGCAAAATTATCAAAATTGATCACAGATGAAGCCCCAAAATCAATGCTATTCCCAAGAATACTAAGAGTAATTGCGAATTTCAATGAATCTTGGGATTTCATAGTATACTCAAAAACTCGAGGATATATTTCCAGAGCAAGTTTGTTATATTTCTTTTTTTGTTCGGAATAGGGATCTTCCATTTCCAACGCTTCCCCAATTATTTTGTAAGTTATGGTTCCCATATCTTCACTGCGAAGGGATAATGGTTCTCGACTAGCAATATACTGCATAACACGATGTTGTGTTTCTACAATTAATGAATTTGGAGCATTAGGTTGTAGCAATCGAATCGCTCGCTCTACTTGTTTAATTAGACATGACATACATTCTGAAGCTAACTTCACTGTATTAAGAACTCCTCGGGAATTTTCTGTCCATAACCTTTCTCTTTAAAATCTTGTCCAGTTTTCACATAATCAAGTGCTGCTTGTTTTGCCATGTCAGTACGTTCTTCTCCATAAAATTTCTTCTTTATAGCAGGAACTCCTGCATATAGGGTGTATTTCTCAGTATTTCCTCTGAGAACTGAACCACCTGCTAGAATACATCCCTCTGCTAGATTGGCGCCTTGTAAAATAGTTGCATGCAACCCGACAGTGCAATTATCACCCACACTTCCGGGTCCATGCACCACCGCCATATGTCCGACAATGATATTTGAGCCAATAATGATTTCAGTACCAGGTTCCGTGTGAATAACACAATTTTCTTGAATGCTCGTGTTTTCTCCTACAACAAGGTGACCATGGTCCCCTCGCAAAGTAGCTCCATACCAGATATTCGCATAAGCACCGATCTCTACATTACCAATGACTACCACATCCTCTGCGATGAATGCTGTGTGATGGATTTTTGGTTTTGTCCCATCAATTGGATTTTCTCTAATCATGTTTATTTTACCCACTTCAGTTAACGCAAAATAATTGTGTTTTACTGCACTTAAAAATAAAAAAAACTTCTGACCCAACATCATTTCATAATGTCTGTACAGTGAAAGCCAAATATCCCTAAACCATATCTATTCATATGGAATTTCATTATGGTGTTGACCAACTTACACCTGATATTGTGATTAAACTCGCAAGGAACCAAATGGTCGGAGTTGTTGATAGTACCACAAAGAAGACTGTTAAAAAATCGTTTGAAGCTACCCAAGCATTATTAGACAGCGATTCCCCAATTTATGCGATTAATACGGGATTTGGATCCTTATGTACAACAAAGATCTCTCCTGAGGATGGAGAAAAACTTCAAGAAAATTTATTAATGAGTCATAGTGTCGGAGTAGGAAACCCAATTTCTCCTGAACTAGCTAAAATTATAATGATTTTGAAGGTTCAAGCACTGTGCAAGGGATTTTCGGGAGTTTCTATTGAGGTAATTGAGAGAATATTATGGCATGTAGATGAAAATATTCTCCCTCACATACCAGAACAAGGATCAGTTGGAGCTTCAGGAGATTTATGTCCTTTATCCCATTGTTTTCTTCCATTGATAGGTCATGGGGAACTAACTATAGATAACGGAAAAAGATATCTCCCCGCACATGAAGTGTTAAAAAAGCATGGTAAATCTCCACTTCATCTACATGCTAAGGAAGGTTTAGCCTTGAATAATGGAACTCAATTCATGGCTGCTCATGGTGTGTATATTGTCGAAAAACTGAGAAATTGCATTAATCACGCAAATTTAACTGGATCTCTGTCCATTGAGGCATACTTGGCGTCAACTAAACCTATGGATAAAAGAATTCATGAAATTCGACCTCATCCAGGAGCAATTGAAGTTTCTACATTTATTCGAAATCTCTTAAAAGATTCTGGATTTCAAAAATACCACGAGAGTTGTGACCGTGTACAAGATCCTTATTCCTTCAGATGTATTCCACAAGTACACGGAGCAGTATTAGACGCGTTAAGGCATTTTGAAGAAATCTTAATTAGAGAAATTAACTCAGTAACAGATAATCCAATTATATTCGAAAATTCTGATACTATTAGTGGGGGAAATTTTCATGGAGAACCAATCGCATTACCGATGGATTATGTGGGATTAGCCGCATCTGAGTTAGGAAATATAGCTGACCGTAGAATTTACCTTCTTTTACATGGACATAGAGAACTGCCCCCTTATTTAATTGAGAATTCGGGAATAAATTCAGGTTTCATGATTGCCCAGTATTGCACTGCAGCATTAGCGAGTGAGAACAAGAGTTTGTGTTTCCCGGCAAGTGCAGATAGCATTCCAACCTCACTGGGGCAAGAAGATCATGTGAGTATGGGTTCAATAAGTGCTAGAAAGACTTTGAATATCATCAATAATCTTGAAAAGATAATAGCAATCGAGTTATTGTGCGCTACTCAAGCATTAGATTTCCGATCAACTCTAAAATCGACAAAAATTATTGAGAATATTCGAAAATATGTTAGGAAAAATATTCCATTCATCGAACAAGATGTCGTTTTGTATCCTCATATCGATAAGGCTGTAGAAATCGTTAAAAAAGGAGATTTACTCTTAAAACTTAAATAAAGATTTAATTTTAACCAACTACTCACTTTAAATTACAAATTTTTATCCCAATCGAAGATTCTAGCTGAATCGAATACTCATTTAGCGTTAAGCATATATATTTACCTTTAGATATGATTTAAAGTGAAAATAATCTCTTAAGAGGGATTTTTATGCAAACAAAATCGAAAAGAATTTTCTATTTATGTATA
>JAEOTN010000207.1 GCA_016839865.1 Promethearchaeota archaeon
ACGGTAATAAGATTATTTATGTGTTTTTCATTGAATATTTTTATGATTATTGCGATCTCGGGATTGCATGGAACGGGAAAATCTGCAGTTGGAAGAGCAATTGCTGAAAGTTTAGGTATAGCATACCACTCGACAGGAGATTTATTCCGCACAATTGCTGAAGAGAAAGGATTATCTCTTGAACAACTCTCCAGACAAGCAGAAAAAGATAGAACTATAGATTATACAATTGATTATCGTATTAAACAGCTTGCTCAAAAAGGGAACTGTATTCTGGATAATCAACTTAGTCCCTATTTGCTCAAAGATTTGGTAGAATTTAGTATTCTCTTTACTTGCGATAAAGAGACCAGAATAAAAAGGATGATGGAGAGGGATTCTGATAGATACGACACAAAAGTATATGAAACCGAATTACGGGAGCAATCCGAACGGAAACGATTTATAGATTTTTATGGAATTGACATTGCTGATCCTGAAGTAATTCAATCAACCTATAATCTCATTTTAGATACCACGAATCTCTCCCTTCAAGAGGTTATCTCGAAAACAATTACTGCTATTCAGCAATATGATGGTTTCTCATCCTAAGATCCGAAAAATTAATATTTTTTCCATAATTGAAAGAGGATACACCTTGGTCGATATCTTTCTCTCAAATTTTAGGAGATGAGAGAAAGGATAAGACTGAGCAAAATTAAAATTGGTGACAATAATGGGTGTCTATGACGTAGGACAAGTATGTGTAAAGTTACTCGGACGAGAAGCTGGCTACCTTTGCACCATCGTTGAAGTTATTGATAAAAACTTTGCATTAGTGGAAGGCTTGAAAGTAAAGCGACGACGATGCAATTTCAAACACCTTAGCCCAACCAAGTACATGCTTGAGGGTCTAAAAAAAGGTGCAGCTAAGAAAGCAATTGAAGAAGCGATTGATAAAGCAAAACTTAAGGAAAAATTCGAAGAGAAAGTCGTCCCTAAATTACAGCTCTAAGCAATCAATTCATTTTTTATTTTCAAATAAAAAAACCACAAAAGACAAGCGTGCAGATGTAATCAAGTGGTTACGATGCTAGCCTGGAATGATCGGAATTCATCCGTAAAACCCGGTTAGCTAGTGGGTGAATGCCCGCATGGGTTCGAGTCCCATCGTCTGCGTTTTCTATTTTTCATTGATGAAACTTATTGGGATTCTGAAATGTATTTTATGATCCTTTCTCTTTTCTTTAAGGATTCCGTAGCAGATTGTTCAATTTTTTGTTCCATCTCATTTTTCTTCTCCGGATCATCCTCTCCAATTACTTTTTTAATCGGAGTATAGGCGCTCTCTCTGAAACGAGGCATAACAATCGAATCTCCTGATTTAGATTTGAAAATTACTCGATTCAAATCTGTGACTTTCCCTATTTCTACAATTTTAACTCCTACATTCTGAACTAGTTGGAGAATTTCATCGGATACCTCCGGAGATACAAATAACAACAAAGCATCCAAAGACACTCCTAAATAATCCACATTTGTTTTTTTCAATAATTTCAGCACGGACGGTTCCACTAAATCCTCCACCTTTGCAATCGAAATTTCAACACCAGTTTTAGATTCATAGATTATCTCATGCAAGTCTCCACGTAGACCGCCGTTAGTAACATCGCACATAGAACGAATATGAGGAAGATAATCCGATTCTAATATTGCTTTCACAGCAGTGAGGAATTTGATGTTTAACGTTGCTCTTAGTGCATCATGACTTCCTGAATAAATTGCTGTTGTAGAGATAGTACCGCCACCAGCACCTTCAGTCATAAGGATCTTATCTCCTACTTGTATGTCTCTTCTTGCAAGGAGTGATTTTGACAATCCAACTACCGCAATTCCCCCAGTAATTCTCGTACCAATTACCATATCTCCTCCGATTCGCAATGTGGATCCTGCAGTAATAGGAACATTCGCTAATTCAGCAACAGCAGAAGTTCCTGCCATGAAATCAAACAATTTCCCAACATCTGCATCATCTCCCAGATGTATATCCACCATAATTGATATGGGGATGGCTCCTTTTACATATATATCTCGTAATCCAGCTCGAGTAACATGAAATCCTGCAAGAAATGGAAAATCGCTGAGCCTACTATGCATGCCTTCCATTTTGGAAATTATAAAGAAATCTTCTCCTGACCTGAAGGACTTCGGTAGCTCTACTGCTCCAGCATCATCCAAAGATTTTGGGGATAAATAGGCTTCAGTGGAAGTACTTGAAAGATCTGCAATAATTTTATGAACAAAAAAGTCTCCAACACCCCGACATCCGACTCCCTGTTCTCCCACAGCAATATTAGCTTTTGGGATTTCTAGAATTTCTTTGACTAACGGATCCTTTCCTTTGTATTCACTTTTCTTACATTCCTCCCATACTGCTTCGGCTAATTGAGTTGCTTGCTCTTCCGATAGTTCTTTATACACCAAATATTCCTCGATGAGTTTGTTGATAATTTGTTGTTTAGTCCAATTCTTATCCAGTAACTGTCGAGTGGTGCCTTCGAGATCCGTCATAGTATACTTCCCACTGTGAAGGATACCTCAAAAACACGATGAGAAAAAATTCAAAAACAATGAATCACGCTGAATCATGTCTACCATGCGTGTATTTATCAAGACTCCATGCCGATTACATTTTAGTTTAATAGATTTAAACGGATCACTGAATCGGGTGGACGGTGGGATTGGTCTTGCGTTACAAAAACCAAATTTCACGATTGAGGTACTTGATCGGGAATCTCTCTCGCACCGTGGGGTCGGAGATTTCGCATGGAATCTATTACCTGAAAACCAAAAAGTCCTTGAAACACCATTAGGTCGAGTAGTTTTTTCGGTAGAATGCACTGATTCGCCAAATTTTGATGAACTTTTAGAAACAATTTTAGAAATCACCGATAAATTCATCCAGAAACTCATTGATAAATTTTCAATAAACCAAAGCAATAAATTTCCATTGAAAATTACTATATGGGATTTTTTGTATGCACATATGGGTTTGGGATCGAAAACTCAAATGGCACTTGCACTCGCATCAGCCATAATTCAAATTCTAGAATTGGAAATGAAATTAGACATTGAAACATTAACCTATATGGTTGGTAGAGGAGGTACCTCTGGAATTGGATTTCGCTCTTTTGAAAGTGGAGGATTCATTTTAGACTGCGGTCATCGATTTGGAGAAAATGAAGAAAAGCAAAGTTTTCTCCCTTCATCTGCATCAAATGCCAAACCCGCAAGAACCATCTTGCGATATGAATTTCCTCAAAATTGGTATGTCTTAGTGGTGATAATGAATGTACCAGCAGGAGCTTCGAATGTAGAAGAAGTAAATATCTTTCAACGCCATTGCCCTATTCCAATAGAGGAAGTACAACAAGTTTCTCATCATATCTTAATGCAACTACTTCCTGGAATTATTGAAAAAGACCTAATCACATTCGGACAAGCCCTAAATG
>JAEOTN010000208.1 GCA_016839865.1 Promethearchaeota archaeon
CATTATTATTCCTCAATTATACTTGTTATAAATTTTGATACATCTTCAATGAGCAATTTCATTCTTGGAATTTGTGAACCAATTGAGCTGAATATTTCTTTTCTATATTGTACGGAATCTCTAATCTTGGTTCTATCAATTCCTAAATATTTGTCAAAGCAGATGAGTTTCATCATATATGGGAGTATTTTTTCTTCAGTTTTTAGATCTGTAAAAATCGAGTAAAAAATATTCTCTTCTGATATAAATGTTGATAATGCAGCATTATACAGCACTAATGCTACATTTGAGCTTATCCAATTTATGAGTTCTTTGGAAATAAAACCTCGTTTGTAGGAAAGTTTAGCTAGATACATTAACACTAAAGTTTCGTTGCTGAGTTGTGGGATGATTCTCTCTTTTGTTTCTGTTATTGATTCTCTGCGAAAATAATTATGAGGTTCTCCTGATTGAATTAGCTTCTGAGTAGGTCCAATGAAGATTTCATGTACTAATTGTAATTCCATTCTCTTTAGAATTCTGTTCAGATTAGTCTCTTCCTTATTTGCAATTGAATCAATGAAAGGTAAAAATATTTCATCCTTCATTACTACAGGAATTTCGACTGTTTCATCTTTGGGAGCTTCAATGTAATTTGGATCCAAATTAAATAAAGATGTAATTTCGTTGATTAGTTTGTACATTATGGAAGTTAGAGCAGGAGTTTCAAAACCCTCATCTTTTTCCCTATAAGAACTAGTAGGCATGAGTAGATGTCTTTGAACTTCATAATATTCAATTGATTTCTCTATTAAGTGATCATAAACCTCTTGAAGGGAATTTCTTCGCGGAAATATTTGTTCTTGGATGTATTGAGTTATTTGAAATAGAGATGTTTCTTTGTATTTTGACTGATCGGGAGTTGTTAGAGACGCTAAGAAATCCAAAAATTCAATGGATTCTTCAAAATCATCAATGATAATATCACGTATTTCTTCAAGATCCGTAGTTGAGTTTAATTCCTCAACACATTCCCAAATTCGAGAGAACAAATCTCTGCGATATAATGCACTAAATTCAGAGATAGCTTTAACTTTGCCTAAGGATCGTTTATCTTCTTTAGCTAGATATTCAGTAATTTTTGTATTATCGTTTAGATCTTCTGGAATTAAATCAATCATAAATTTTAACGATTGATCAAATAATGGGCGCATATTTTGTATATAGCTTTGATAGTACGGATAAATTTCCATCCAAGATTCACGAACCATTATTCATTTCCACTCTCCGCACCTAATATGATTTCGCTGAAGATATTCGATATTTCTACAAATATGGGAATTTCTACTCTACACATGTTTCCTAAGACCCATTTATTGACATCTTTTAGTAAAAACTGAGCTTGCAGGTGAACGTTGATATTTTTTTCCGTTAGGATAATTTTATCCAACCAGTTAATACCTCCAACACGATATGCTATGATTTGCACTAATGGGGTCATTAAGTCACTTAAAATATTTTTGGTTAGCCATGATTTTGGAATTATGCTCATAGATTTTGGATTAAAATGGCTATCTCTATTTATGGGGTTGGTTTCATCCACTTCTAATTTAGGCATAAAACTCAATAATAATATTAGCGCAAAAATTGCACAAATCCCGTTAATTGCGTATTTGTCTAGGGTTTTGCGTTTCACTGACTGGGTTGCGAGAAAATAACTAATAAACACCATTTTATCAAATTCATCAGTAATTACTTTCTCTCCATTTTCTAAAATCTGGAGATATTTTCCTTCTAACATTGAGGTGATTTCATCCGGAAAAGAATAAAATTTATAGTCCTTAGGTTTTCCATCTCGTATATCTTGTTCTACATGCAAAGTTTCGTGCTGAAGTCCTAAAAACTCCGCAATTTTTCCCAAACGTTCCATTATATATTTACGGGGTTTATTGGGGTCACCGAACATTGCATAAAACTGATGATCTACAATTTTGAAATCACGACGTTTCTTGAATGCTTCCACAAGATTATCAATCATTCTGCGATCGGTACCGCCAAACAGTGTTTTTCCTTGGGAACTAATGAACCCATCAATTAATTCACTGATAATAGTATCTTGTTCTAGAGTACGAGCTTGGAGGATTTGGTTGAAAGCTGCAATATGATCATCTGTGTTGGGAAACAAACGCGTTTGTATCGAGTCATTTATCATGGAGATAATTAATTCTCCATTATTACGAGGAAGATAATCCCGAATTTGGGTAAATTTACTTACTAAGCGATCTTTTGCACCGGGGATATTCTCTACATCTCTCTCGTTTAATTTTTCAATAGATGCAGTTAATCCATTTTGAAAGTTTTCTAAGATTTCATTCCACACAGATAATGCCATAACTAATTCATTAATCCATAAATTTTCTTTAATCCATCAATAAGGGGTTTGATTATTGTTTTATCATATATATTGGGCGATTTCACTCCTCTACGAGATTGCCATTTCAGAGATTTATTCGCATCTATATCTATTGTTAATTGACTTTTTAGATAGGGTTGTAAATCACGTGTCCACCAATAAAATCGGAGCCATCTACGATCGGGGTTTGTCTCTTTGTAAATAACCGCAACTGCTTTCCAATCCCCAACTTGCATGTTAGTGGTAATTCCTGCAACCGGGAAATAGTAGGTGATGGGTAGGTTTTTCACAAACCGCTTAGGTAATTCTTCCGGAGGATAATGAAATTGTGGGCGCCCATCAACAATTACTAATAATTCTCCACAAACCTGATTCTCGCATTCGTAGAATTTCTTCCGTTTTTTAAGAGTTTTTCCACATTCAGGGCATTTCCGATCTGTTAATGTATAATTTAGAAATTCATCATCGCTAAGGTTGGGATCTATAGTATTCTCAACGACCCATTCAAATTCATCGTTAAAATTTGTATCTATTTTCTCTAATGCATCAATAGTGTTTTGCAAAACTTCTTTCTTTCGTATCTTAACCATGCCCAAATGGACTCGAGCTCGTTCTTTAAAAAAAGAAATCCTACAATACTTACTATTGGGAAAATCTGGACTATGACAAAGTAACACAGCAATCATTATTTTTTCTGTTTGGTGAACGATTATCCCTTGATCGCAGATTTCATATTTTGGATTTAGCTTAGTATTCTTCATAAACCAATCTCCAGTCGTAATCTCGAGGTCTTCTGGTTTTTCTTCTTCCTTTTTCTTATCTTGAACAATTGTCTTACATTTTGGACATTCAAAGATACCAGGTACAAGGGAGCGTAATTCTGAATCACAATTAGGACATTTCACTATTCATCTTCCTCCTCAAATTCAATTACTTCACGTTCAAGATCAAGATTTAGTAATTTCAACTCTTTCTCGCTATGATTTATTATGAAATCATTAGAATCCTTAAGCTTTTGTCGTATTTCAAGAATAGAGTCACGAACATATGTAGATGTTTTTTCCTCATTTTCTGTAAGCTGCTCAATAAATGTGAAATACGACATTTTTTGCTTTCTTCCTGAATAATAACTTTTAATATCTTCAATTTGGGTGTATATGTCAAAGTAAGTGGATTTTAAGAGTAATAAATCCGACAATGTCGCTTTCCATGTTAAAAAAATCTGAGTTTTTTCAGGAGGATCAAATTTCATTGGTAGGTTTTTTGATTTTGATATAACATACTCTAATATCTCAACATCTTTTTGTTGGATTGCTTTTTTCAGTTTTTGCATGAATTTCGAATTCAGAATATCCGAATAGAAAATTTTCAGCCGTTTATTAATAGAATTTTCCAATTCAGTTGTCTTAGATTCAATATCCACTACAAATCGTTCAAGACGTAACGATAAATAGGGATTTCCTAAAAAAAACAGTATGTCATATAATTCGTCATCTAATGCAAAATCTTCATCATATTTGTGAACCATTGGATGAGTAACATTGCTAATCTCACAGGGGATACCTCGTAGTTTCTTCAAGGAGTCGTTAATTTTTTTCAAAGTGACAATCGGAAAATTTGGTTTTATCATTCGCAGTAATCCCTCAGCAGAGAACATGACCTTTTCTCCTTCAATATAAACTTCATCAGATAGTAATTTTATTGTAAAATCAGGAGGTTTTTGTTCGAATATAGTGTAGGATTCGATATTCTTCACCAGATTATAAGCAAATAGTTCCTCTATCACATCTTTAGGGAGTGTTTCTTGTAGTTCTTTTACACTGGGGTCACCAATTCGATACAATCGCTCAAATCCTTCTACAATATCGTCATCTTCCACATTTTGGTATACATGCGTTCTAACCAAGAACATATGAAGAAGTACATATCGGATTATTGGATCATCAAACACTGATTCCAACATTCCTCGATCGATTTCTAATTCTATTGCGTTGTGAGATTCCATTTGATTTTTTTCCTTTTGTTATTTCGTGATGTATTAGTATATCCCGAAAGAATGAGTTATATTTGTATTGTAAAGCTCAGAGGGTAATTGTATTAACAGATAGAAGCATAGGACTTAAATTTTTCGATTACCCACGTGTTAAACCACAAAATTTATTTGGGATAAAGGATTCTGCTGCATAGCAAGTTACATTTCTAAAGAGCGTTGAAAAAATCATGGGAAGAAGGAAAAGGAAGAAAGTTGTATACAAACCAGTTCGAAGATTACCACGAGTGTTCAACTGTCCTTCATGTGGGCATAAAACCATTAAGACACGTATCGAAAAGGATAAAACCAGAGCTTTCGTTATCTGCGGATTCTGCGGATTAGAACAAGAAGTGGAAGCGTCTCAAATCACCGAACCAGTAGACGCTTTTGGAGATTTCATTGATATATATTTTAAAGGTCAAGAATATAATCGGTTACTTAAACGTGCTCAACGACTCGAGGCAAAACAGCACTTTTCCGAGTTAGCACTTGTGTATGAAATTCTCTCAGAAATATGCAAAGACAATTCTAATGAAGCATTAAAAGAATACGAAACGAATCATTTAGAAGAAGACATGAAGAATGCTCAACAATGGAAAGCTCAATCTGATGAATATTTTCGGTTATCGCGAGACATCTATCAGAAATTGGATTTGAAAGAACTTGAAGATGGAATTGATGACGATATCTATGAGGATGTTGAAGATCAACAATATTCCGACGGGAAATCCGGATCTAAACCAAAACGTGGAAGAGATCTGGATGAGATTTTGGATGACAAAGGATTTCTTGAATTAGATTAACCGTTATGAATTGATTCAATTCGTATTAAAAGAATTATTTATAGCCCTTGGATCTTTCTCTACTCTATTAAACCAACCAAGGGTGCTTTTTTGACAACGCAAACTGCTAAAGTTGTAGACAAAGTAGAGAAGTCTCTTCATGATGGTTCCTATTTTACCACCAGAATTGTTAATTCTCCCACGATAAATTGTTGTGATCTATTTGCTACGTCTTCAGATAGACAGACATCCTTGGTAACAAAAGTTGTGGAAAACATTGATACCACAGATAGAGATCTACTCACTGAATTACTATTATTAGGGTATTTTTTAAAAGCTACTCCATTATTAGTTGGATTTTTTAATCGACGTAATGAATTGGAAGATAATACTATCTATTTTCGACTAGATGGACATATCGTTGCATTAAACTACAACACATTCAATCAAGTCATTCGACACAATATCCATCCTCAAAGAATTGCAAAACGAGGAGGGTATATGTATCAGATTAACGGAGAAGAATTGAAACAATTACGAGAAGAGTATCAGTTTTCCCGTAAATCACTATCTGAACGTATACAAGTTTCAACGAAAACAATTGCAGAATATGAACGTCACAAGTTCATTAAGAGTCAAGTTCACCATGTAGAGATGTTAGAAGATATTTTTCATAAGGATTTGAAACAAACATTTTGCATTTTCGATATACCAAAGAAAAAGAAAAAAATTGTCCAAAATCGACCATCTTCACATCAAAAAAACGCAGAAATTGCTGAGGAAATCTCTGAAATTCTTTCTGAACTAGGAATCTTCCAATATTGGACAAATAATAGCCCATTTGATGTTTTTTTGGTTCTTCCAGGATCACAGAGTCGTTTACAGATTGTATCCGGTATTTTTTCAAATATCCAGCAAAAGGATCTTGACAGATTACAAAAAATTGCACAAATTGTGAAAATCAGAAATAAAATGGGTGAAGTACGTGCCATTGTTGAAGATCGTGTAGATGCAAAAGAATGCAAGAAACTTGGAGTAATTCCAGTTGAAAGTAAAAAGCTAAAACAAGCAAAGGAACCCAAGGATGTCGTGAAGATTCTTTCAAAAAAACAGTGATTCTAATGACAAAAATCATGGGCATCGATGAAGCTGGCAGAGGTCCTGTTTTAGGAGATTTATTTGTCGCTGGAGTGATTTTTTCAGAGAATAATCTCAAAATCATAGAGGATAGTGAAGTGAACGACTCAAAAAAACTCTCACCAGCAAAGAGAGAACAATTATACCAGTTTGTAACTCAAAAATGTATTTCCTATCAAGTCGAACGGATCACAAATTTCGAAATCGATGAAAATCGCAAAAATGAAGTGAGTTTAAACGACTTGGAGCTAAATTCCATAGCAAATTTGATAGTATCTCTCAATCCCGATGTAGTTTATATCGATGCTCTGGGTAAAGATTTAGATAAGTTTCGAGAAAGACTCATCTCTAGGATTAAGAAAAAACTGAATTCTATTCCAAAGATTATTACTGAACATAAAGCCGATGAGACGTATAAAATTGTTGGTGCAGCATCAATTATTGCGAAGATTGAAAGAGATCATTCAATTTCTGAGAATAATGCAATATATGTGGATTATGATATTGGCTCTGGATATCCCTCCGATGAGAAAACAATAGAATTCCTAAGGCAGTATATCTCTTTACACAAAAAACCACCTAAAATTACTAGAACATCTTGGAAGACATGCAAGAATTTGATGAATGAGTTAGTATATCAGAAAAAAATTGATAATTATTTTTAATCGGGTATTTTCATCTGAAAAACCGGGCAATAATGATTAGGTGATCTTGAGAATAAGGTGAGATTCGTATTTTCTCAAGTATTTCTAATCCCTCCCCTTCAATTTTTTCTACTTGCTCATCAAAAATTTTCTGAACAGACTTCACCACATCAATACTTTTTGCTTTAACTGCGAGGATAAGGATTCCACCATCTTTAAGGTATTTTTTACAATTAAGAATTGCAATGTCTGTTAAATTTGGTTGAGCTATATCTACATATACGACGTCAATTTCTTCAAAAATGAATTTTGCATATACCTCAGGAAAATTAGCATCTGCCAAGATTGGGATGATATTTTCTCGGTTTGCGCAATTTTGAATTAGTTCACGCATACTTCGAGGTGCAAATTCAACTGCATAGATAGTTTTTGTTGTAATATCAGATACATGTGAAACAGTGGTTCCGGAGGACGCACCTAAATAGAGAATTATACTGTTGCTATTGATGTAGATATTTCGAGCTTTATTCAAAATGGTGGCAGCTAATTTGCTTCGATAAGGATTCCATTCACGGTATTCATCTCCTTCCTCTGAAAATGTCCTTTCACCATAGATAGTGTGACCTTGATCTATGTTTTTTGTATATAACCGATAACGATCACCATGACCTGTAAAAAATACACCTTCAAATTTCTGATGGGATTTTATTCTCAATTGGATCTTCCTCCTTGTTTTTTAACACCAGATTTATAACGTGATTTTGAATGATACGCTTTTTTTCGTGCAATTTCTTTTTTCTTCTTGGAACCATAGTCAACCTCTTTCTTCTTCTTGACGGTTTTAGGAGGATCTGGAAATCTTGATTTTATATCAGCGAGTTTTTTTTCTAAATCTTGAATAAGCTGATCAGCGATGAGTTTTCCTTTGAAATAGTCGACTTTTGCACAGATACTAATTTTTCCAGATAAAAGACGTGAGATTTTCCCACGTTGCCAGTATTTAGCGGAACGTATCCCAGGCCAAGTATAAATTACTCCATGTTTTGGAGAGTCCGTGTGTTTTCGTAACGCTCTGAATAAGGCTTTCTCTGCACCCAATACTTGGATAGTTGAGGAAGGCATTTTTGCTAATTGCTCCAATCCACCAGCATGGGTAATTAATTTCCCCGTTAGTTGAGATCCAATTAAAATTTGAAGATTCGGGGTTAATTCTTTAAGAATCTTGTCTACAGATTCTTCTATTTGATTTCGAAATTCAAGCAAATTCAAAATTTCTTTGCTAAATAACCGAATTGCGTTGAATTGTGCTTCAGTCAAAACCCCTCCCATTGAATGGAGAGCTTGGTATTCAATTTCTTTAGCATAATCTTCCTTGATGTTAAGATCTTTAACCAGAGAATCAGCTTTTATAGCCTCTCGCTTTTCATATAATGATACAATTTTTGCATATAACTCGATATCATTTACCAGACTGTCAGTGAATTCTGGAAAGTGGCTTCCATACCATTCACGGAGTTGAATCGCATAAGTATTGATAAATTTCGTAGTGTTTTCTAACACACCCACAGCATTTATTATATGTATGTCAGAATTTTGACCACTTTCTCTGATGCGATCTCTAGAAAAAAGTTTTGCATTTTTCCTTGATTTATTTATTAGATCTTGCCGAGATTGGATTAATCCGTTTGTTTCTAAAAGCGAAATCAATTTCCCACGTAGTTTTTTAAATATACTATCATGAATCGAAACATTGATGGAGCCTGTAAATATAGATCCGAGAAGAGCTTTCATTTCTTGGGTTTCACTCACGAGATCTATACTTTTCGAATTTAGTTGTTCGATAAAAGCTTTAAACGTCGTATTGTCGCAGATTTTTGGATCATAATGAAGAATACATAATAGTTCGTCATCAGCTATCGTTTCCCATAGAAATTTTTCAATAATAAGACCTTTAGTATCAGTTACTAGGACACCAATTGGAGTTTCAAGTACATATGCTTTCATTTAGATCCACAAAAATCCTTTAAATATAGACCATTTATCATACAATAAAAAACCATCTTGATGGATCCTATGATAAATTCATTGAAAGTTTCGATTGCAAATTTGAAGTTTAAAAGTCCTCTAATTTTAGCTTCCGGTATTTTGGGTGTTTCCCCATCTACCATGCATATTCTTGCCGATTATGGAATGGGTGGAATAACTACAAAATCTATTGGACCTGAAAAACGAAAAGGTTACCCAAATCCATCTATCATCGGATTAGGTAATGATACATTTTTGAATGCAGTGGGATTAGCAAATCCTGGAATTGAACATTTTGGACATGAAATTACTGAAATCAAAAAGAAAAAAGACTTAGTTGTAATCGCAAGTGTGTTTGGTAAGGATTCCAAAGATTTTGCAAAGGTAGCATCCCGCGCTGAACAAGCGGGTGCAGATGCAATTGAGATTAATATTTCATGCCCTCACGCAAAAGTTTCTTCAATAGGTGTGGATCCAGAGCTAACCTTCGAGTATGTGCAATCCGTCAGAAGAAAAATCAGCTGTCCTTTACTAGTGAAATTAACTCCTAATGTAACAGATATTGTACAAATTGGATTGTCTGCTGAAAAAGCTGGTGCAGATGCCTTAGTTGCTATTAATACAGTTAGTGGTCTTGCAATTGATGTAAACACAAAACGTCCCATCCTTGCACATGGAATTGGAGGTTTGTCTGGACGGGGGATTAAGCCAATTGGTGTAAAACATGTATATAGTTTATATAAACAGGTTTCAATCCCGATAGTGGGATGCGGGGGCATTTTTGATTATAAAGATGTTATTGAGTATATCTTAGCAGGAGCATCAGCAGTGCAATTAGGATCATGCTTGTACTACGGATATGATGTAATAAAAAAGATTCATGACAATTTAGCACGATATTTAGAAGCTCAAAAAATTAAAAATATTTCTCAACTAACGGGATTATCACATAAATTTGAGGAGAGGGGTTTGCTTGAGTAAAAAAGAATCAGCTTATACAGATAAACCATTTACAACTAAGGTTAAATCGATTATAACAGAAACACCACAGATAAAAACAATTTTTGTAAGCTATGTGATTCAAGGTAAAAAACCTACAATTATTCCCGGTCAATTTATTATTGTTTGGGTACCAGGGATTGATGAAATTCCAATGGCAGTATCATATATTCTAGACAATGGGGATATAGGCTTTACTGTCAGGGATATCGGAGAAGCAACACATGCGCTTCATGAGGTAAAAGTTGGAGATATCATCGGGATACGAGGGCCTTATGGAAATGGATATCAGTTAAAAGAGGGATATAGTATCATTGCCGGAGGAGGAATTGGTATTGCATCTATTCGATTACTGATTCTAAATGCGTTACAAAGGAATCCTCATCATCTGACAGTTATAATTGGTTCACAAACAGCAGGAGAAATTCTATACTTGAAAGAATTACAAGATATTCTCAAACCATCTCAATTGATTATATGTACGGATGATGGAAGTCAAGGAAACAAAGGATTTGTGCCCAAAGTTTTAGATGCTAATCTTTCAAAAATTATGAGCTTAGCAGGCGCAAATTCTGTCACAATATATGCATGTGGTCCTGAGGTTATGCTAACAAAAATCCTAGATCTCTGCAATAGCAATAATATTGAATTGGAAGCATCTCTTGAAAGATTTATGCGTTGTGGATTTGGTTTATGTGGTTTATGTATTGTGGATCCTTTAGGAATAAAAATCTGCCAAAACGGTCCTGTTCTCAATTCTGCAGTTCTTAATGAGCTTGAGGATTTCGGAAAGTTCCATCGTGATATCACTGGAGAGAAAATTAGGATTGACTCCAATCATGGAAAATAGCTCCAAGAATAACCAATTTGAATGCGCATGTAGAGAAATCATCAGAGAATTAATTGAAAATCCTACGTATCCAAAAGTAAAGATTACC
>JAEOTN010000038.1 GCA_016839865.1 Promethearchaeota archaeon
AAAGTTAATGGTCCTACGGCATTAGTAGATTTCAATGGAGTACAGAGGGATGTTGTTATTGGTTTATGTCCTAATGTTGAGCTTGGGTCCTATGTTGTAGTACATGCGGGATATGCAATAGAAACAGTTGATGAAGAAGAAGCACTGAAATCGATTTCTTTATGGAAAGAATTGATAGAAAATGAAGAAGAATTGGATCAGACTAGATTCCTTTAGGTAATATCCTTAGGATTCAGTAAACCCTTTTCAACTAATTTTGAGTAAACTAATTCCAAGTATGAAGTTAGTATTGAATCCTCTTTAGAATAACCTATCTCTTCCATTAAATCGAAAATGATTTTCTTCCCTTTATCCATTTCATCTTTATCGGATGCTAGTATTTCGAATTCCGAGAAATATCCGGGTAAATGATCTATCTTATCAATCAAAATCTCTATGTGGAAATTTTCTCGCATAATTGAATATAAACGACGGTTTTTACCTAATGTAAGAATTGGACGAAATCCTAGAGATTGAAGTATTCCTTCCATTGCGATAGGATCCTCAATAGGAGTTACTATTTCCTTCCGAGTTTTAGTTTCAGTGTCAATTTTAGGTCCTTTATATGTTAAATCAGCAGAAATTGTTTCTTGGATAGTTTCTTGAATCCGAATATCAAATTCGCGAATTCGTCTTAAACGCAAAGCTTCATCGGTTTTAGCAAAATTACGCAGGCCCTCAGGCAGATTGTAATAGGTATCTGTATGTTCAATATCAGTTTCGTAATTCGCACCTAATTTTTTGAGATTTTCTTCAAATTCACCATTATCTCGTATCTTAAATTTAACTTCCACTTCCAACATAATTCTCAATCTTCATTTTTTCTTTTGAATAAGGCAGTAAAAGAAACCTATAGTATTATTGATATGGGGAAACAATCTTCTTGCTTTAAGAAAATCATCAGATAACTCCATTCCAAATACATTTATAAATCCTGGAAGCCCCCATTCATCATCTGTAGGAAGGATTTCAATATCATTAAAGGAATCCAATGCATTTTGAATTACAAATTCGTTTTCTTCAGGGGCTATAGAACAAGTGGAATACATTATTTGACCACCTGGTTTTAGTGCTTTGATTGCTGTTTGAAGAAGAGAATATTGTTTACGCATCATTCCAGTGATATCGGATATTTTTTTACTAGTTTTTCGGCTAGGATCATCCCGGATGAGGCCTTCACCTGTGCAAGGTGCATCTAATAAGATCTTATCTGGATGAAATGATTGTTTATGTAGCGAGTGACTATCCATGTGAAGCACTGTCGTATTGCGGACTCCACATCTTCGTAAATTATACACGAGTGGTTTAATACGCTTTTTATTGTTATCCAATGCAAAAATATTACCATTATTTTCCATGATTTGAGCAAGATGGCTCGTTTTACCCCCAGGGGCAGCACACATATCCACAACAAAATCAGATGATTGAGGATTTAGATAAAATGGTGGAAACATCGAAGCTAAATCCTGAATGTAATAATTACCCATTAAATATTCATGAGTAGAACCTAGAGTCCCGATTTGTCTCCCACGTAGTTGTTGAGTAGTTTTGGTTAATTGTTGTTGTTCTGCTTTAGCCTTTTGCTCTTCGTCCTGATAAGAAGGTCTTCCCCATTCTACTTGCTTAAGGGTTGTGGAATCTCTCTCGTATCGTTGCTGTTGATAAGTGTCTTTTTCTTTTAATTTTCGTTTTTTTGGTTTAGAATCTATTTTTTGATTTTCGATTGAAAAAGCATAAGGAATCGTTTCGGATTGTGTAAACTTGTAACCTAATGGTTCAAGTGCCGTTTTAACATGATTGGAACTAGATTTCAGTGAGTTTATCCGAATAGTTAACGGAGAAAGTATTTCATTAGTGTGAAGCAGCTCTTGTGTTTCATCTTCACCAAACATAGAAAGATATCTTTCAACCATATAAGGTCGATATCCATACTTCTTTGCTAGCTTTTGTGCAATTTCAGAAATATCTGGATTAAATGCAGTGAATTCAAAAACCAATTAGAAGCCCCTCCTGATATAATAGCCATAATCTACTAGATTCCGTAATTCAAACTTGTCTTCTCTCTTGAAGATATATCCAATTCCAATAAATTCACTGTGTTGATTTAAAACAAAAATGACATCTTTTCGATTCAATGTTTTTGGAGATAAAATGAAATCCCCAGGTTGTAGCGTATTCCCATAAAGAAAGGATTTCGTACCTTCTTCTGAAACAGTAATCGTTCTAAGCTTAACTCGTTTTTTCTTTTGGAATTCGTTACGTATGTATTCAGCTCCTTCTAAACTTAGGAGGAAATCTGTTACCTTTAAGAAACCAAAATAAATTCCTGTGTGTTCTAGGAGTCGATAATCCTTAATTAGTCGTAATTTACGCTCTAAAAGTTGTGAAACAAGATATATTTCCACAAATTGATCATATCTGACATAAATATTCAGCGATTCCTCTCCTAAACACTCCCAAATTTGAGGTGAAATCTGATGTACCCCAGCTTTTATATGCTGGATTTGTTTTTTGGTTGCAAGATGGAATACGGGTTTGGAATTCATACGCTTAGATTAGTTATGAATTGGGTATTTTATGGACTTTTCGTCAATTCCAAAAACTATTATTGACACATTTGGCAGTATTTCTCAACTTTGTGATTCGGGATTTCGTGCAAAGTTCGAAGCTTTTCTTGCCTTTTGATTCCAACTTTGAACAAGCTTTCGAATCTTAATCTAATAATTACTCAGAGGTGATCAGATTTTCAGCACCAAACAGAGGTTGCTAATCATGAATAAAAAAAACAAAATTATATTGGCGTTTTCTATAATCCTTCTTTTCTCGGTCTCAAGTTTTGTACCAGCTGTACTAGGCTGGGGGGGTCACAGGAGAACAACATTTAGACCGATAACGGATTGGACCGACATTAACCCCTTTGGTATCGGACCCGAATGGTATGTTGGATATTGTGGAGGGAATGACGAAAACCTATATTGGATGTGGATAGATTCACTCATGAGTCACTTCTTTTATTTTAATTTTGAAACATTTGAACCACTGACTGAATATGTCTACGAGTTCGAAGGTTATGTTAAGGAGAAGGTACTCAGAGATGGTTCCTTAGAGTATACCATTAGATTGAAAGCATTTGACATCTTTGTGGAAGTAAATGAAGCGAATTATGATGAAAATGGAGATCCCATTTGGACAATGAACCATTTCGGCGACCACGGTCAAATGGTAGCGAATTGTTATGTTAATTACTACTTTGAGTTGAAATTCGTTCTTTCACGTGAATTTAACGGATTTACCGGCACAATCATTCCTCATCCATTATGGCCATATGAATTTGACATTCCAGGTGGAACTCGAGAAAAAGGTTGTGATCTACCTCCTTCATGGGCATTTTTCTTCTTCCCTGAAGAATTAGGGATCCAGGTGAAATCTCTAAAACTTATGGCTTTTGGCTCAGGTGTCGTAATGGAACCAGGATGGTTTTATCCAACTCCTCCAGAAACAGAATATCCACCAGGACCGTTTGAAGCAGGAACCACGGACTTATTCTTCTTTTTTAATGCTAGATTTAAAGATGGAGAGACTATGTTATGGCCACATGGTCCGTTTGGTTATAGAGCAAACTATATAACCTTACTTAACACCGAGTATTACTAAACCAAAATTCAATTTCTTTCTTTTTTTCCTATTTTCATTCTAAAAATTAGATATACATTGGTAATTCCCATTAAGCTTATATATAGGCTGAACGAATGGTGAGGGAAGAACAAAATTAAGAGGAACGATTGAGAGGATGTCAACAAAAAAACCTAAGTCCAATGATAAAAATAAAAAAGCGAGGAGGAAAATTTGGTCTAAACCAACTCGAAATAAAGTACTTGGTGGAGGAATTGTTATAGTATCTGTTGCAGGTTTATTTACAGGAGTTTTGATGTACCAATTATTTAAAGAAAAACCTTCATTAAATTATGGAATTTTTTGGAATCCTGAGATGGCTGATCCTTTATTATATACGGAAAGTTATGAACCAGTTTCAAAACTTATTATAACCCAAATAACAGAGACATTATTTCGGGCTGAATTATTTGGAGAATCCAGCAGAATTGTCCCCCATTTAGCTGAATCTTATTCTTGGAGTGAGGATGGTTTAAATTTTACGTGTACCTTGAGAGAAGATATTACATTCCATGATGGGACATTATTAACCGCTCAATCCGTAAAATGGAATATAGATAGACTTCATAGATTGTATGATGCTTTCGGATTTGGATACAATCTTTGGCAGTTTCCAGGCGGGGGGTGGATTGTGAATAAAACAGAAGTTGTTGACGAATTAACTGTTAGATTTCTGCTTAATAGTCCGTTTTCTCCTTTACCTGCATTACTATCCCAACAACATGTGTCTATTATTAAACCTAATTCAACAATTGAGAATGATTTTGTATATCAATTTTCGTTACCTCTTTGTGGGACAGGTCCATATAAATTTGAATCTTATACTAAGAATGAAAGCGTTGTACTTCTACCAAATAAGAATTATTGGAATGGTCCCAAAGCGAATTTTGGTAAAATTTTGTTCAAAATCTATCATAATGATGAAGAAAAAAGTAGTTCTGAAAAAATCTTTGAAGCTTGGCAAAATGGAGAGATACATATGCAAATCACCCAAGATCCAACTAGTTTTTGGGATCTTGACTATCTCAGAAATCGATCAGATCTCGTTGTTAGAGAATTCAAATATTCGACTATTCCAAGTCAAATTTACTTAAACTGCAGATTGATTAATTCTACTATGAGAAAAGCTATCATCTATGCTTTCAATTATACTGACTATCTCAAATTAATAAATGAAACTTTAGATTATCCTGCTGTGCGAATGCATACACCTGTACATCATAATCTTAGATATTCCGAACTAGATGATTATGATCTACCATGGTGTAACATTTCACTAGCTAGGCAGACACTTCTGGAATCTGGATGGCCTGGAACTTCAGGTTTAGTGGCGGATAACAACGTGAGTGTTGGAAATCCGTGGGAGACTATTGCAGAGAGTGGTACACCCCTAGCCACGTATAACTATTCACACAACGGTTGGTATCAGTGGTGGCATCCCTATGGATCTATGGCAAGAGATTTGAAACAAATTGGTGTTAAATTAGTTGAAGATGGTCGAGGATGGATGGATTGGTGGAATGCATTACAAAATAGAGAATTAGAGATATCGTATGGTGGTTGGTTTGCAGATTTTAACGACCCCCATAGTGGATATACTCAACAATTTTGGAATACATCACTATCAAATACTTTTGATGTAAATGATCCTCAACTTCAAATTTGGATGGAACAAGGTTTCACAGAACGAAACGATACAATTCGAGGAGATATTTACGTAAATATCACAAAAAGAATTATGGAAGAGATTTATCCATTCTTATTATTGTATTGGGACCTAAAATATGATGTTCATGTATCTAACTTGATTAATGTTCCAAATCCATTTGAGTTTGGAGGAAAATCTTTGAAAGACATGTCTTTTGAATGATATTTTTTCCAATTTTTTTATTTATCCAGTACTACTAAGTAGTAAGTTAAACCATTGACGAATTAGATAAAAAGTGAAATTGTAATGACATGAAGTTCGATTTTCATACAGATCCTCAGAGACATGGAGGAAATGATCTCTATAAGTATGAATCAAGTCAAGATTTGGAGTCTCATTATAAAATCCATAGACAGGCCAATTGTGATGATTCTTTTCGTACCATAGGGGATAATCATAACTTGTGCTTGAATTGGTTGGTATTTCGATTATGACTCCAATATCCGGACTCGTATCTGTGTACACAAAATAAAATCCACTATTCTTAAGTTCTGTGATCCACGTAACATTAGCTCCAATCAGTTCATTTTGGAGTATGTTCAAGTTTAAAATACCAGAACCAATTGAAAAATAAATGGAAGATTCCTGAGTGAATTTCATGTCGGTTGAATTTAGTAGGGTAAATCCTTGTGCATTAATAGTCGTAATATCTCCATGAAAAAAACAATCAAAGAAATCGTATTGTATATCCCCATTCGTATTATTGGTATAAATATTCTCAACTTTTACCCCATATGGTATCGATATATGTAAATCCCCATATTCCAGATGTGAGTCTATGTTGAAAATAACATCTGCTCGTAAGTTAACCTTGATAGTTAAATTATAGATGAATGGGATGATTGCATCGGGATCGATATCTTGACGAAATTTTAGAGTTAAATTTGCACCCGTCTGATCACTCCAATCAGTAACGAAGAAGTCTTCCATACTATTACCCATTAAATTGTACCCAGACATTTCCAATACTATTTCGATCTTAGCAATAAAATTTTGAGGGGGATATGCGTAATGTATATCAATATCCCCGATTTCAGAACTAATGCTTATGTTCTCAGTGGATTGGATGGATTCTGGAGCGTAGATGAAAGTTCGGTTATCATTTACTTTAGCATAATTATTCAAATCAGCGATAATTATAGTGATAGGAATTCCTACAGTGAGAATTATCCCGAG
>JAEOTN010000039.1 GCA_016839865.1 Promethearchaeota archaeon
AAACCATCTACCTATAGCTGTAGATAACCTCCAAAAATCGTTAGACTTATTTGAACAACTGGGAATGAAAAACCAGACAGAATCGATAAAACGACTATTAAACACCTTATAAAGGAAAAATAAGATGTATTGGGGGTATTTTATAGCAATTGGGTTGGGAATTTGGAATTCGGTCCTTATGAATTTAGCAAAAGGTATGCAGCGTCATTACATCACAATATTTGATAAAAAAAAGGATGAACTTCGAGAAATTCCACAAGATATGACGAAAAAAACACGCAAACCCATATTATATACTATTGCTGTCATTATCAATCAACTACCTTTCCTGTGGGCGATGATTTCAAATATTTTTGCTCCTTTTTCATATTATACATCTATGTACGGGATTGGATTGGTGGTTTTGCTGTTTTATTCCTCAAAATATCTTAAGGAGCAAATAACTAAAAGAAAAATTCTTGGTGCTATTATTCTTATAATTGGTACAATTATTCTCGGAGTAGATGGTATAATCCGTCCAGAATTAGATAAAACTGAAATCAATTTCATCTCATCTTCCATTTTCGTTGGTATTTTGATAATTATTTCAATTATTTTCATTCCAATTTCATTAAAAACAAAAAATCGATTGATGATTGGAATAACATTTGGGATAATTTGTGGTTCATTTCAAAGTTTAGATGCGGTAATAAAAGATATCGGACAATCTTATGGGGTAGAAAACACAGGATTTTTTCCATCGAATTTAGTAGGATGGCTTATTTTTTTAGGAAGTTTTCTTTCTGGGACTTTTTCATTTGTTCTGTCACAAGTTGGATTTAGTAGAAAAACAGATGCTTCTGTTCAAGTTCCGATTTCTAATTCAACCTTTATTCTAATTCCCTTGTTATTCCAAGTGATCTCATATCCTAGCTTCAACTTTACTATTCTAACCGTAATTGGAATAGTGGTAGTTGTAATAGGTATCTTTTTGATGCAATTTCTAATTCCTCAGAAAGATAAATCGAATGAAAAATTCGAATAACGACGGTAAAATATTTATTCGGAAATAAGAATTCCTTCTTCATGGAAAAACTTAGGGATGTATTCACAAAATTCACCCAAGAAAAACGATTTGTTTTTTTAGCTAATTTCACCTTTATTACCACGATTATTGTTACGTTTGTTCTCACGCTTCATTCATTTGCTGTATCAGTTCCTTCTAGATGGCTAGTTTTAGGTTTAATGATTTATGTTTCAATATTATGCACGATTTACTATTTTAAAAAGGTTAAAACCACCGTAATCTTCTATTTCATAGGAATGACTTCTAGTTTTGTAACGTGGTCGTACCTGCGTCAAGAAACATCCCTTTTTTGTTTCGTTGGGCTATTTTTTATTATTAGTTCTTTTTTTTTGGATTTTAAGTTTACAACCGGATTATTCCTTATTTCGATGGTAAACTTTGGAATCATAGCATTACTCATCGGATTAAGTATTTTTGTATCTCCTCTTGGAACAATGCAACTGGAACTTATGTCAATCGTTCATTTTCCAGTGTTTGTTGTGGGTTATTTGGTAAGCTACTTTGTGGGTAAACTATTATTTGAATCTTATAATACTCAACAAGAACAACTCATCCAACTAAAAAACACTCAGGATCAATTGATTAATCAAGAAAAACTGGAATCAATTCGTATGTTAGCAGGTGGTGTAGCACATGACTTCAACAACCTCCTTACAGCGATATTGGGTAACATAAACTTGGCATCTGCAGAAATTTCTTCAGATAATCCTATTTATGAATTAATTAAAGAAGCCGAGATTGCCTCTATTCAAGCTCGTGAATTAACGACACAGCTATTAGAATTTTCCAAGGATACAAAACCGATTTCAATGGTACTCCAAATTCCACTACTCTTAGAAAAAGGATCAAGTTTAGGTTCAAGTGGTTCCAATGTGAAAGTTGAAATCCAAACTCTAAAGAATCTCTGGAATGTAAAAGGTAATCCGACACAGCTTACTCAAGTTTTTCATAATTTGACTACAAATTCACGGGATGCAATGCCAGAAGGTGGAATACTAAAAATAATTGCAATAAATCGTCATATTAAGGAGAAAAATGATTATAGATTGAAAGAAGGAGATTATATTCAAATTCAATTTGTTGATAGCGGGACTGGAATAGAGCCCGAACTAGTAGATAAAGTGTTTGCTCCATTTTTTACAACAAAACCTGAGGAAAAAGGACATGGTTTGGGATTAGCCATTTGCCAAACAATAATACAAAATCATAATGGTACGATATCTCTGGTATCAGAGAAAGGGAAGGGAACTGTATTTGAAATATTTATTCCTAGATATGAAGAGAGTAGTTAATTCTCAAAATTTAATTCATCTCGATGGAACATTCTTTCTTTATAATTTAAATACCAAATCTTCTTAGGCTTGAATTGGAGAATTACACGTTTTTCTCGTGGGATTCTGCTGAATACTGGAAATTTCTTTTCCATTATATAGAATGCTTCCTGAAATCCCTCGTCGCTGCTTGTTAATGCCTCGGGTATTGCAGAACACTGTAGAGCTTTTAAATTTTGAACATTTTCCATTGTAATTTCCATATCATCATGGATTTCCCAGAATACATATGGATTTTCCTCAATGTTAGAAACTTTACGAGATTTTGGTCGAACAGAAACATAAACAGTGAACTCATTATTTGCATATTCTAGGGCTGTTGCATCTGGCATTCCATCAGAACTAGCGGTAGCCATTGTCAAGATTCGATGAGTTTCTAAATATTTCAATATTGCATCCTTCAACTCTGAATTTTCATTCTCTTTCATCTTCATCTTCCTTGTTGTTTCTTTCTTTTTTCTTCTTTTGGATATAGTTACGGATGCGTGGACCGTATTTGTAGGTACCAGCTCCGACTACTAATACAATTGTAAAAGTTATTACAAGAGCACTTACCCAAGGTCTTAAAATATTCAGAGTACGAGATGTAAAACTCAATGTTCCATTAGTATAATATCCCCAAAGTGTGATATTTAATTCTCCAGATTCATATTCTTTGGTTTTAAATTGGAAAGTAATCTCATCATCCTCGGAGAAAGCAACTTCAACCTTATTAAATGTTATAGAAAGGTTATCCCACTCAAATTCTGATGATCCAGAACCATAGAGAGTGAATGTTCCCTGTATATTGTTCCCCAAACCTATACCAAATGTTCGTCTGACATCTAAGTTTAAAGCTCCATTACCTCTCACAAATTCTGTTCCTGATTGTGATAACAATATAAAAAATATGATTATAGGTGCATACCGCTTCCATCTATAGCTCATGCTGTATCAAATTCTCAATATAAGAAATATTTTTTCTTAGGAATCCACAAGTTCCTAACTAGCTATTGATTTCCTATGAGACAATAACTCGACGTATCAAGAAGAATGTAAATGCTCCGACGCCAAGTATTATTGATA
>JAEOTN010000023.1 GCA_016839865.1 Promethearchaeota archaeon
ATTCAATTCTTCGATTACTGAATTTTCCTCCATTGAATCTACCTTTAATAACATACCGTTGTGAGGAGAATATCCCAAAATATCTTCTAATGTCGATAGTTGTATGTAAATACTAAACACAAGCTCCAAGTCTCTGCACAATCCAACAATTGTAGTGTTGATTTCTTGACCTAATAATGTAAAAGAGAGATTATCACCGACGTTTAGACTCATTCTATCTGCAACAAATATGGACACTATTATTTCCGATGCGGTAGAATTAGAAAACATGGATCCTTCTTGAAGATCAATTCTACTTAAATTTGTATTCGGATCTAATCCTCTTAAATAAACTAAACTGTCGAGATTATCTTCACTTTGCACGACCGTCTCTAAATACGGTTCAAAGTCAGTTACTCCGGAAATAGTCGATATATTTGTATAGGTTGTTGTGTTATAACCCGGCAAAAATACGGTTTTCACGTCCCAATTAACTTGTTCTGAAAAATATATGTCTTTTGTCGTGTAAACGCTGGTTTTTGCTACGATTAAGGAAAAAGCAAGCATTATAGAACCAGCAAAAGCCAGGAAAGTAAGTATACTTCTACCTTTATTCCGAAATAAATTTCGTATTGGATATTTAAACGTGTTCCTCCATCCAGACATAAAATTAAATCTCGTTCCAGAATATCCCTTAACTCTTCCCCGAATAGCTTCATAAGGTGTCAAATTTACGTTTGATTTTGCTGCAAGCCATGTAAAAAAAATCGAGATAACTAGAGTTGAACTAACAATAATTGATAAGATACTTGCGGAAAGATTCGGTGTAACATTGATTATTCCCCATCGACCAACTAATATATTAACAATAATCTGGAGTAATCCGTAACCCCCAAATGTACCTAGTATCATTGCAAGTACGCAAATAATCAAAGTACGCAGGAGAAAAGCTCGTAAAATTTTGGAGGAATTGAAACCAAATGCATATAGTGTTCCAGTTTGCTTTCTTTGTTCGAGAGCATACCGTTTGGTGATGATAAATATTACAATACCCACAACTATTATGATGATTAAAGAAGCTGCATTCAAATACCTTGATGCGATTTCTAGAGCATCCTTTAATATTGCACTCACACTTATTTCCCTCATTTGCCATTGAAATGCTAAATATACTCCCTCTGACTCAAAAACGTCTCGTATTTCTTCTGCAGCATTTGATATCTCTTCGGAGGTAACATCTTGCCAAAAATAAATTGTAATTCCATTCACGATATCGTTTGGTAATCCGACTAATGAATGCAATAATTCCGTATCAATGTAGACGATACAGTCTTGATTTAAATTGTAACTAAGAAATTCTACCGAACGGACTAATCCGGCAATTGTTAAATTGATTCCAGAAGCACCTATGAATACACTCAGATTGGAACCAATAGATAAATCGAAAGCTTCTGCAAAGGAATCGATCACGTAAATTTGATTTTCGTCAAGTGTTGAATTACCCGATTTAATGGAGAAAAGGTTTGTTGAGTGATTTACGGATTTTGGTATCCCGACTAAAGTCGTTGCTTCCCACGTTGGGTCTTCTTCCCCAATTTTTGACTTTCCTTTAGCTAATAGACGTGATTCAATGAATTCAGGATATCTGTTCAAGGAACCATAAATAGAAGTATTGATTAATGGAATAAGACTGTCATTCCCGTTTGAAAAGCGTAAATCCAAGTGAGATAATTTGTACTCATCATTGTTGGTCTGGATTGAAGTTGAAATATTGGGTGAAGTAGAAAACATTCCCATAGGAAACGCAATAATAGCGAAAAGTGCTAAAAATGTAATCAGAGACCGGTATTTATGATGCCATATGTCCCGGAGAACCGCTTTAAATATCTTCTGCATATCTCTTCTCCAATATTCGTGGTTGGATAGTGTCGTTGATAATTTTCCCAGAACGCAATTGAATAACTCGTTCAGCGTATTTTAAATTCTCTACGTCGTGGGTAACAAGGATTACTGTAATTCCACTTTCTTTTGCTATTTTGTGTATCAGTCTAACTATGCTGTCCCCCGTTTCCTGATCTAATTGACCGGTTGGTTCATCTACTAACAGAATTTTTGGTTCTTTCGCTAATGCGCGAGCAATTGCTACTCGTTGTCTTTCGCCCCCAGATAATTGTGATGGAAAATTGTTTTTACGGCTAGATAACTCTACCATCTCTAGGTAATCGAGTGCTCTCTTTCTCATGGTTTTTTTGTTCACATTCATTAATTCCATGGTCAATTCCACATTTTCCACAGCTGTCAGAGTTGGAATAAGAGAGTAGAACTGAAAAACATAAGAGAGATTATGTTTTCGGAAAAGTGTTAATTTCCTTCCCGAATATTGGGTGATGTCTTGACCATCGATGTAGATAGTCCCTTGAGTACGGGAATCTATCCCGCCAATTAAATTTAGAAGTGTAGTTTTCCCGGATCCGGATGGACCAACAATAAATACAATTTGACCTTTAGGAATGTCAAAATTTGCATCATTTAAAGCAAGTACCTCGATATCCCCTAATATATAGACTTTAGATAAATTCCTAACCGATATTATTGAGTCTGGAGGGATTTCTTTCGTATCACCTGCTTTCAGTGTTACATTGTGCTCCTTCAAGGCTTTCAGAAAGGGATGATTATCGAGGTTTTCTTCTGACATTTTTAAATTCTCAGTTTGTTGACCTTTTTCATGTATAGTTATTGAGATTATAAAATTATTTCGCTTTCCGAAATATTCCAAAAACAAATAATTCCAAAACTAAAAAAATCATCTTGGATTATATTATAATCACACAAATGTCAGACAATTACGATTTACTCGTTAATGAGTTTATACAGTTTCTTGAGTCGATTCGGGAGATGTTAGTAACGGGTTGGCCTGGATTAATCCAATTAATCAAGGATAAGGTGGGAGATAAGGACCCTTTTGGAAGGTATTTTCAAGTAATTCTCTATATCGGGAACCATGATAGATCTACCATGACAGAATTTGCAGAATTTTTTGATTTAAGTCCCGCTACAGCAACAGGACTAGTTGATCGATTAGTACAATTAGATATAGTGCAACGAGAACCCAGTAAAAAAGACCGGAGAAAAGTAGAAATATTTCTTGCAGAACGTGGAATGCAGATTTATAACATGGCATATAGTTTTCAGGAAAAGGAAATAAAAAGAATGGTTAACCTCCTCACTGAGGACGAAATTGATTTTTTGATCAAAATAGCAAAGAAATTGAACAAAAAATAAAGTTATGACATTATTGTTTCTCTTCCTTTTTCGATAGACTTATTTTTATTTTCAATTTTTATCCTACAAGCAATAAATCTACAAAAATATCCTTTTAAATATTCTATAATGGAATAACTTGATCAATTAACCGTTGTGAGAATACATGGTAGAAGTAGAAGTATTTATTGGAATCGCCCATATAGCGGGTATTTTTATTGGATTTGAAGCTCTAATAGGTGCCATTCGTAAAAATGATGTTGATGCAAAACATCTTGGACATATTCGAAGTGTTGTCACAGTTGGACTTGTAGCAATTGTTGCAGCACTAATACCAATAGGATTTCAAGCTTATGGCATTAGCGGTCATCTGTTATGGTTTCTTTGTGGTTTGGTATTCTTCACACTCAACTTGATAGTTTTATTGTTGTCCTTGAGGAAAACTGAGAATAGAAAACTAATCTCTACTCAAATGAGAGAAAAACCACTAATAACGATATTATTCTGGGTCCTGCTTGAGCTTCCTCTTCAAGTTCCGCTAATATTGATATTCACAGGAGTTTTTCCAGAATTAGAAGCCGGATTCTACATTACATCATTGTTGTTTAATATGTTTCAAGCAGCATTTGTACTTGGTCAGTTAGTTTACTCGAAAGTTGACTCATCCAAATCTAAATCAAATTCTACAGAATAAATTTGAATGAAAGAAATGAATAAAAAATGAAATATTGAGATTATTACTTCCCTTCCTTTTTCGAATGCTTTCTTATTTATACATAGATTTTGGATCTCTACGGAAGGAAGATTCACTAAAGATTATACAAGACTTATTCAGTACAAACAATCAAGCTAGCAATGAGAAAAAGGGGGTAAAAACAAATATTGTGACTAATTTTGTTGAGTTACAAAGGGAGAGATTAATTTCTGTTGCTGGTCATCCCAAAAACCTTTATCCGTCAATTTTGGACCAGGAACCGCAGGAAGGGAAAAGACCGCAAAAGGAATTATCGGGGTTTTCGGATTCAGACCAATAGTCCCCAAAGCATTCCTGAAATTATTTGCATCTCTAATTATCTGCTCGATCGGGCGATCGGTCATTAAACCACCTATGTCCAAACGGATCTCACCGATAATTTTATGATTATGTGCAATCACCATACCCCCTTGCATTTCATGAACCCGATTTGCTGCAAGTGCCATATGTTCCGTATCTCCGCCCAAAACAATAAAATTATGGGAATCATGAGCGACTGTGCTAGCTAGACCCGTATTTTTTAATGGATAACCTTTGATTAAAGCCTTCTGCACTGTTGGATCGGGGATTCCATGTCGATTGATTACACTTATCATAGAATATCCTTTCATATCAATATATCCATTTTTAACTGAAACATCTGCAGTAATCAGGTTCGGTAGGGGGAGATTTGGAGGTTTCGGTTGATTTAAGATGTTCATAGTGATCTTTTCTTGTCCCACATACTTATCAGGAACTTTCCAGCTAAATAGAGCAGGAGTTATCGAGAAAGGAATTTTCACCGTGTCTCGAGCAGCATCGGGTACATTCGATATTGGAATATCTGGCAGGTATTTTCCATGTTTCACTATAACTACTCCACCATGGATGACGGTATCGACTTGAATATTTTTCAGAGATCCTTTTAGCATGGTTAGATCAGCCACCATACCCGGACGAATCTCCCCAAGAAACCGTGCATCGCGAAATCCGGCTAAAGCAATCCTACGAGCATTATTATATGTCGCAAATCTGATGGCATCAATCGGATCAATCCCGTGGGAGATATATCCACGAACTACACCCGCCATCCCCCCCTGTTCAACTAATTCATCCGGCCATATATCGTCAGTGCACATACCAATTCCGTCCTTAAAACGCAAATTTTTCACCATTTCGAGAACCATCGGTAGGGATTCAGTCAAACCGAGCTGATGGGAACTCAGCATCAATCGCATACCGTGATCTAACTTCAATTGCGATTCGGGTCCCAAAACTTCATGATCTGCTGTCAGACCTAATGCTAAGAGATAAATATCCAAATTCGTGTGATCAAAAGTCCGCATTTTCTGTAGGAGTTTTTTGGTGGGAGTTCGGGCAAAAATCTGGGATTTTAGTATCTGGAGGAGGATCAAATTCCCGAATACGGAAATTTTCTGCCCGATATTCAATTCCCCTAATGCAGTCACCATGTCGAACATAGGATAATGGGAATCCTGGGGAATATCCCGCATCCATCCTAATTGGGTGATATCCTGAAAAATCGGATCTGAATTCGTGATCTCGGACACACTCATGAGTTCAGCTAATTTCGGAGCTCCCAAATCAAGCATTTCCTGTACTTCCTTGGCTTGTATATCAGCCCCACTTGATTCTGCAACCCGTTTTGCAGGTACACAGGTTGAAGCATCAAAATATATGCGGATGGGAAGAGATTCCGCGTTGGTCACCATTAAACGATACCCAGACATCCCCATCACATTCACTATTTCATGAGGATCTCCAAAAATAGTCCCAGTTCCCTGAGTAGCTACAATCTTTGCGTAGGTTTGGGGTAGGATCATGGAGCTTTCGATATGAACATGAGGATCGATAAAACTAGGTATTGTGTAATACCCCGATCCGTCAATGATTTGGTTTGCGTTAGTTTTTTGGTCAATCACGGTAGTAATAAATCCCTGACTGATTCCGATATCACCAGTTAAAATTTCACCTGTTAATTGATTCACGATGTTGGTGTTTTTAATTATCAGATCAAAAGGATGTTTTCCTTGTGCAGTTTCAATCAAGTGTTGATGAACCTGCAATCTTCGCTCAAAAATATTTTTCATGCATAATCTTCAGTTTTTCGGTTATTAAATCAATTGGTCGCATCCTATGTCAAAAAAAATCAAAGGAGAATGAAAAAAATCGAGAGGTTTTTGCTTCTGTCTATTTTTCGAAACAAATTGGTTTTTTCAAAAAAAGTTAAGAAATTTTTGATTCCATCCCTTTCTCGAACGCTTTCATATTAACTTCAACAAATTTTTGTGGAATCTTTGCTTTTATTGCTTCACGAAGATGTTCTGGCGTAAATGGAAGAACGTCTGCATTTGCACTAAGGGCTCCAATCAGAACTACATTCATAGCAAGGGAAATTCCCAGCTCTCTAGCATCCTTATCTGCATCTACCATAATCACATTGGGAGTTCTTTTCTTCAGCTCTTGTTTTATTAAATCTAAAGTAGGATATCTTACTTCACCCTTCCCGATTCGCACGGTTAAAGGTTGGTATTTTGTAGTGTTTACAACTGCTATTCCGTTTTTCCTGAGTTTATTCATCGATCTAAGTGATTCAACTGCTTCCAATGTTATAACAACATCCGCTTCTCCTTGTGCACAGAGTGGGCTTTCTCGTGGGTCGTATCCTATTGCTATATCACTAACAACAACTCCACC
>JAEOTN010000209.1 GCA_016839865.1 Promethearchaeota archaeon
AATAATTCCAACAGACAAAATAAAGCCATTTCATGCTCATGCTTTTAAAATGCTACAAGCTCGTACAAAGGAAATATATCCACAATTATTATCCAAGGAAGAAGAAATTTCCGTTGAACTTGTTAAAAATCAACCTTGGAGTGCCTATAACTGGTATTTGGGAAATTCAAAATCTCGAATTGAAATCAATACGGATCTACCAATTGATTGTTTTTCGATACTAGGTTTAGCAGCTCATGAAGGGTATCCAGGACATCATACGGAGCACTGTATTAAGGAAAATTTTCTCTATCATGATGAAGAACGCTTTGAGCATTCTATATTATTAATTCAAACTCCTGAAGCAACAATTTCTGAGGGTCTTGCAAATGTGGGATTAAATGTACTATATCCCCCTGAAGAACAAGTTCGAATTACTTTGGAAGAATATAGCCCTAATCCTACACTAGAGGATACAATCGAGAATATCATTATTAAGGGCAAATTAGGAAAAATGTTCAGTTTTAAACTCATGAATAACCTAGCAATCCACTACAATGTTGATGGATGGTCATGGGATCAATTAGTGGATTATGGTGCCAGTTTCGGCGTAGTATCTAAAGAATTTTTGTTAAAACGGTTGAATTTTCTTAAAGATCCATTTTGGGCCACCTATATATTCAATTATTCCTATGGTGAGGACTTGATTACAAAGAAATATGGAACACGACCATCAGCAGAAAACTTCAAAACGTTATTAACTCAACCAATTTTACCTTCAGATCTGATATAGGATATGATGGATTCTCTATTTTCTCCTTAAAACCACATAAATAGAGTCGTTCTTTTCCATTTCGGTATATATATTCATTTCCAATATCTCAAAATATGGGCTGACAATTTCTTCTATATCTTCCATCTCATAATACACAAACAACAATCCATGCATTTCTTCCTCTTTCTTCCCCCTCCAAAATGAGTGGAATGCAATCCCGTTATGTTTTAATAAGTTTACTTGGTTTTGAAATGATTCGATGCACTGTTGTTTACTAAGATGGATAAGCACCTTATTTGAGTAAATTGCATCCCATCTACGGTCTGTATTCAGTGCGGTAGCATCAAGTTGTATAAGGTCTACATCCTCATCCTTATGTAAATCAAGATATCTTTGAATAAAAGTCAAAGAACTATCGGAACCTGTTACTTCATAGATATTTTTTAAGATATCTAGATCTACGCCAGGACCCATTCCTAATTCAAGAAGTGTAGATTTTTCTGGCAAATATTTCTTCAAAATTTGGATTATTTCTCTACCATCATACCCTTTTGCCATCTTCACATATTCGTCCACATTCTTTGGATCATCGAAATATCCCATGATCTTAATGTATTCGTTGATTCACATAAATTGGTTCATTATTTTATAAAAGTAAATTTAAAGAGTGTCTGTTAGAAGTTGTGGTATGTTTAATGATTCAATCGTTAACAAGAATGTGAAAATTAGCACCATAAGGATGGAAAGAACGAACAAGATTAATCTTGGCCGTACTTTGATTAATCTTGATCCTTCTTTGAGGAACGTTTCGTGGTTTTCTCCCATTTTTACCCACACTATAAATAAGTAACGCTATTATATAATACTTATTAAATTTTATAGTGTTTTTTATTAAATAAAATGAAACGTTTTATTTATTAACTTAAGGGGGATATGCAATAGCATAGATATGCGCTCCTCAGCTATTTAAGATTTAATCTGTCATTTATATCCTCAATCGAATAGTTTCTTAAATAATGGTAGAGAAGCTCTAAATCCATCCTCAAAAGAACCACCTTCAGGTCTATAAACGCTTTCGTAGGATATGACTCCCGAATAATTATCATTTTTCAGCGCAGTAGCAATATCTTCAAGATATGGAGCGAGATGTCCTTTACCCAACTCTTTAAAATTTACAGTTGCCTTGGTAGGGAAAACTTCAGCATCTTTTAAATGAATATGGGTAGTAACTGGTCGAACGGAATCATATCCCTCTGGATATGGAATTTCACCACAACTGAGAGTATTTGGAATGTCCCAAATGATTTGTAAATGGTCACTTCCGACATCATCTACCAATTTTCGAGCTAAATAGCCTGAACAAACAGCTGCATTATTCCCGGTTTCTATTGCTACTGTGATATCTTCATCTTCTGCAAGTTTCGCAAATGGTTTCATCAATTTGATTAAGTTATTCCAAGCTGAATTATTAACCACCCACTTCTTTGCTCCTCCAGATCCAAACATAATCACTTCCCGACCCCCACTAAACGCGCGCACAATTGGACAATCCAATTCCTTTGCAATCTCGATGTTTCGTTTCAAAGCTTCATATTGTTTTTTATAACCAGGTCCTTCTATATCAACATCGTTTACTTTAACTCCTCCAAGAATATGACGACTTAAACAAGAAATTTTCAAATTGTGGGAAGCTACTAACTCTTTAATTCGTTGTACTTCCTCGTTTGTTTGATCCCCAATCTCCTTATCCCAAAGGTACTGTAATTCTATGAATTCAAGACCCGATTCGTCCACGATATTCAACGCATACTCAAAATCTTGACTAATTCCGTCAGTAATAACACCAATTTTCATTAATTTATTCTCCTAAAGTTCCTTTTACTTCGCAATTTGCAATTTGCTCTAATAATTTCACAATGGACCAGTTATCTCCATCTGGAAATAGAGAAAATCCTGCTCTGAATAATTCATACGCTGCTGCAGTAGTGGGCATCATGCAACCATTATCTTTTGCCATTTTCATAGAAATGCCTAAATCCTTGTACATTGTTCCGATATGACTACCAGTTTTCTCGAATTTCCTCTCCATAATAAGTTTTGCACATCCTTTGAATAGATTGCTGGATACACCGCTTGTACTGAAGACTTTATAGAGGTTTTCTGCGGGTACTCCTGATTTAACTCCTAAAACAAGAGATTCGAATATTGCAGTAAAACTAGAGCCAATTAAAGATTGAAGGGCTGCTTTTGTAGTTTGCCCCATACCAATTTCATCCCCAACATAATGAATGTCTTTAGCTACTGCCTTAAAAATTGGTTTGCATTCCTCAAAAACTTCTTTCTTAGCTACTGTCATGAAGGTTAAAGTTCCATTATCTGCTCCTGATTTCCCGCCACTTACGGGAGTATCTACTAAATTGATTCCTTTCTTTTGAAGGGGAGCTTCAAGCACTCTCACTTCATCGGGATGTATTGTCGCAGACACAACAACTGTAGACTCTTTTTCCATTCCTTCAATAAGCCCATCTTTTCCTAGGACTACATCGTGTACTTGAGTGCCATTTAACACCATAACAAATACAATGTTCGCATTTTCACCGACTTCTCTGCAACTTGCAGCAGGTCTACCTCCTAATTGGGATAACAATTTCAGTCGTTCTGACCGAAGATCGTACCCAATGAGGTCAAACCCGTTATTGACGATATTTTTAGCCATTCCTATGCCCATATCGCCAAGACCAACAATACCAACTTTTTTCATAAGATTCACCTTAGAAACGCTGATGAGACTCGGTTTGACAAGTTCATTCGTTGAAAAATCAACATCTTTGGGTTGGTTAAATTAATTAATAATTCTTTTCTAAGCAAGATTTAGTAAATCCATCTGAATCCCCGATTTCAATCATTTTTGGGAAGAATAATAGATTATACAGAGTTTCACATTCATCCGCATGGTTAAGATTTTTATCTTCATAAAATAGATCTAAATCAACCATGAATAGGCTAAAAAGAGCACTAATGAATCTTGGTTTCAAATATGTAAAACCAAAATTATACGATAGGAAAATTCAACACATTATTAAGAAATATGATTTACCTGACCCCCTAGTTTTAAATAATGGCGAGAAAGTGATTGATGTCAATCAATGGATAGAGAAAAGAAGGGGGGAAATTTTGCATTTATTTGAAGAAAATGTATATGGAAAACTTCCATCTGAGGGTTTTGAAACCAATTACGAAATATTGGAGGAAAATAAGCACGATTTGGATGGGTTGGCTACTAGAAAGGCATTAAAAATCACTCTAAAGCGTGGTGACCGACAAAAAGAATTGAAAGTACTTATTCGTATACCGAACCAAGTAAACAAGCCCGTTCCTGCGTTTCTTGGAGTTCCGAATGCGTGGTTGGGATATAAAAAAAGCATATGGCCTGTTAAACGTGTGATTCAAAGAGGATATGGACTTATAACCACAAGATTTCAAGATTTTGCTCGTGTTTATGATGATTTTTCAAAAAGCATTCATTCTCTTTTTTACCAAGAAGGACAAGTAAAACCTCGAGAAAATGAATGGGGCGTAATTGGGGCGTGGGCATGGGCACTGATCCAGATTATGAATTATTTTGAAATCGATTCTGATATTGATCAAAACCGAATCGCGATATTAGGACATTCTCGTATGGGAAAAGCAGCTCTATGGGCTGGTGCAAATGATGAACGCTTTTCAATTGTTATCTCTAACAATTCGGGCTGCTGCGGAGCAACTTTATTTCGGAGGAAAATCGGAGAAACAATTATTAAAGCGAACGAATGTTTTCCAAGTTGGTATTGTTCGAATTTTAAGAAATACAACAATAAAGAATTTGAACTCCCTTTAGATCAACACATGCTTATTTCTCTTATTGCTCCTCGTCCAGTATATATTGCAAGTGGACAAACCGATATTTGGGCAGATCCCATAGGAGAGTTCCTCTCTGCAAAATATGCTGATCCTGTATATAAACTACATGATACTACAGGTTTAGGTATTGAATCATTACCAAAAATCAATGAGCCTTCTATGAATATAATAGGTTATCATCTGGCGTCAGGAGGTCATAGGATGTCATTATATAATTGGGATAGATTCATGGATTTTGCTGACAAGTTTCTTTAGACCCTAAATAACTGAATATATCTAAAAACTATAGGAAAATATGATTATGCAAGATTTAGAACTTTAGAGTCATTTACGATTTTATTTTCCGATTTTTACCACTAAATTTAAAAATGCACATAAAGAGTTTGTTTTAATGAATTTTTCATTGTTATTTAAAGGAGAGATTGAGCATGACTGAAATGAATGATCACAATGAAAATGTGAAATCAGGTTATAAGATGCATTATTCAGTGTGGGTGCTGATTTCATTTGGATTTGGGCAATTTATGATTGTATTTTTAGAAACGGTTTTCAATTCCCGAATTTATGATTTTTATGAAAATGAGATTGGACTTGAATCTGAGATTATACTAATTGCTATGATCTTATATGCAGTATGGAATATGTTTAATGATCCCATAATAGGATTTATATCTGACAAACCACGAAAATGGTGGGGAAGATTTGGAAAGCGTATGCCTTGGATGATTGGATCTGGTTTACCATGGGCATTCTTTTTTATGGTATTATTTTTAGTCCCTGAAAGTTGGATTCCTTCCACTCACCGATGGCTATTATTTGCTTGGCTGTTAATCAGTATCTGCATCTATGATACATTGTTTTCTATCTTTGATACGAATTATAATGGACTATCTCCTGATAAATTCCGTACAAATAAAATGCGATTACGTCAATCAGGTATTGCAAATGTGCTAAGTTTAATTGCGGGTATATTGGCTTCAATTCTTACTCCAAATTTAATAAATTATGGAGATCGAACATCCTTTCGTAAAATGTCATTTTTCGTGTCAATTTTTGCATTTGTATCTTTATTGTTATGCATTCCAGGTATTATTGAAAATAAAGCAATGCGAGATAGAGCCATTACTATAGACGCTGTGAAAACGGATGATGACAAATTTTTCAAAAAAATTGCTATAGCAATGAAACAACGTAGTTTTGTTGCTTATATCGTCATATTTCTAGCATTCCAATGTTGTAGTACATTGATCACTGCATCAATTCCATATATGGTCCGCTTCATCATTAACGAAAGTTCAGATGCAGAAATGTATGTCATGCTGGGATATGTAGTTACCGGAGTAGCTTTGATTCCTATATGGATGATTCTTGCACGGAAGTTAGGTAACTATAAAACATTTGCATTATGTGGGGCTTTAATTGCGATCACCACAATTCCATGGTTGTTTTTGGACACATTACCTCAAGCAATTATAACTGCAGCATTTATGGGAATTGGTTTAATGGGTTTTGGGGTTATATTATTTCCAATAATGGCAGATGTTGTAGATGAAGCTTCGGTTCGCACTAAGAAGCGACAAGGAGGATTCTATATGGGATTACGGATCTTTTTCGCACGCATATCATATATCGTGCAAACTATCACCTTCACTCTCGTCCATATTTTTACAGGTTTTGATGAAGGTTCATCAACACAGACTCCTCTTGCAATATGGGGAATTCGAATACAAATGGCAGCAGTACCCATTTTCCTTATTACAATTGGAGTAATTATTTTTTGGTTTCTTTACGATTTAACTCCTAAGAAAAAGAAGGAAATTCAACGACAGCTGAAGGAACTTAATCTTTGACCTTCTTTTTTATTTAGGTTATGGGATATATAGTAGGTTCAGACGAGATTGAAAAAGGAAAAATAGCAATTTATGAAAAATTTTAAGGAGGATAAGCAATTGTGTAAATATGTGCTCCTCCCTCCTTTAGAGGTCCTTTGATAACGCGTTCCAACAATTCTTTATCTTTTTGACTTAAATCATCTACTGGTGGTAGCTTTCCAGCCGGAAATTTCTCATGAATCTCATTTATAAGTTTTTCCATATAATCTAACAAAGCAATCACTCCACCTTCAGCTTTTTTAGCGTCTCCCTTCGTTGGGCATCCTACATTTCCTTCGGGATATGCCGCAAATTCAACCGGACCCATTCCTACTTGACCATACCACTTAATCGGTCTCATATAAGCATTCCCAGCTTTGTCTACATGTTCATCAGTGAAATATCCACGAGGTTCAGTATCAGCTCCATCTTGTAGTTCGATCATTTCAGGGAAAAAAGCTAAGCTGAAAGATGTTTCACATTCATCTGCATGTAGGAAGGGAGTCTCAAATTGTCCGGTCGTAGGAAGACCATATTTCTCAGCAGTTTTTTTATCCCTTACATGGGGGTATATTGCGTGATACCAATTCAGATTGATGAAGATCCCAGGTACTTGATATCTTTTAGCAAACTCGTGGATTGCAGAAGGAATAACATATTCTTGTCCATGACCATTCAACAATATTTGTTTACGGAATCCCATATTCCACAATCCCGCCATAATTGCTCGTAAATTCCCTTTAAAATGATTTTCTGGTAC
>JAEOTN010000210.1 GCA_016839865.1 Promethearchaeota archaeon
CATTTAATTCTTGAGGACCCAATTCCAACGGATATTCATAAATCTGATGTTCTCGCAAACGTTTCTAAAGCAGCACATGTAAATTTTATCAACAATAAGATACATAATAACCGAGCCCGGGGAATTCTGATACAATCACGAAATGTTTTGATCGACAACAATGAATTTTCGTACTGCACCGGAACTGGGATATATATAACATGTTCAAAATACTGGTGGGAAGCCTTATCATCGGAAAATGTGCAAATTATCAATAATTTAATTCGCAACTGTGGAGGAGGTCCAGGAACTATGGGTGCTTCAGGGATAACAATATCTACTGAAGCAAGGCAAGAGTACGGAACACATAAGAATATCCTCATTAAGGGGAACACAATTCAATCAACTAATAGACATCTCCCCGACATGAAATTACAATCGATTGAAGGACTTACCTTACAAGAAAACAAAACAACGCAGAAAATCGCAATTAAGAAATGTAGTAGGAAAAAAATTATGTTATTTTATCGTAACTAATTTCATATTTACAGGAACAATAGTTCCTTGAAAATGATTAGCGGGTCCATGCCCATTCCCTAGTTCTAGTGAATCTGCTTTCATAATTGCAGCAGTGATATATGCTTTAGCCACATGAATCGCTTTCTTTATATCATTCCCTTTCGCAATTTCTGCTGCGATTGCACTTGCATAGGTGCATCCTGTTCCATGGGTATTTTTCGTATCGATTCGTTTAGCGTGAAACTCTGTGAATTCACTCCCATCATACAACACATCTACAGCGCCATCTTCTGTGTCAATGTGACCCCCTTTCACAAGTATGTATCTTGGTCCCATTTTATAAAGGATTTTTGCTACTTTTCTTGTATCATCCAAATTTTTGATTGATTCTCCTGAAATATATTCGGCCTCTTTACGATTTGGGGTTAATAGATAAGTTAATGGAAATAAATCATTCTTGTAAGTTTCAACTGCGTCCAGTTTAAGTAATGCATCCCCACCACGAGCCAACATTACAGGATCCACAACAATATGCAGTGGATTGTATTTTCTTGCACATTTAGCGACAACCTCAACAATTTTTGCATTAGCAAGCATCCCTGTTTTCCACGTTTGTGGATCTATATCAAGCATTACGGAATCAATTTGAGCTTCCACAAAAGGAGCGTCAATTTCAAAAACTCCTTGAACTCCTAAAGTGTTTTGTGCTGTTAAGGCGGTAATTGCGCTTGTCCCAAAGACACCACGGGCTGAAAACGTCTTAAGATCTGCTTGGATACCAGCTCCTCCTCCAGAATCTGAACCAGCTATTGTCAATACTTTTTTCATAGTTTATCCTCTTGATTGTTCATACTTTTAATTTTTGCACATATTTCAGTAATAATTGCCATCAGTAATTTCATCGTAATTTCCGTGTTATCTAGTGGAGGAGATACTTCCACGATGTCTACACCTCTAAGTGGAACTGGGAAATCATGGATAATATTTAATAATAAGGAGGAGGAAATACCTCCTGCTACAGGATATCCCGTACCAGGTGCAAAAGCAGGATCTACTCCATCAATATCAATAGAAAGGAAAATATTATCAACATTTTTCGATAGTTGAGAGATTTTGTTTCGAATAACAGTCCGAATATCGGCTGTTTCCTCAATTTTAACCATTGAAATCTCTGTCATGTTATTTTCCTTGAGAAATTGCGTTTCCGAAGTGGTATTATATCGAATTCCAATGAGTAAAACGTTTTCAGGAGAAATGAACCCAGCTTCAATTGCTCTTCGTAATGGTGACCCATGAGAATATTTGGAGCCATATAGTTCATCTAAAAGATCTCGATGTGCATCAATCCAGATGACACCTAAGGTACCGATTTCAGAATATGCTTGCATTTCCGGTAATGCAATTGAGTGATCCCCACCTACACTAATAATTGGTTTAGATGTCGTTTCTAGAATTTTCTTAATGAATTTCTTGATAGCGTCTCTCGTTTCTGCTTTAGTAGATGAATCTATTGGGATATCTCCTACATCTTTAATTTTTAGGGAAGATAAGTCAATTCCTCTTCTGGACATGGTTTGAAAATTCTTAGACATCTCTCGTAATTTTTTAGGAGCTAGATAGGTCCCTTTTTTGCCATATGTGCCCCCTTCATATGGGATACCAATAAAAATTAAATCTGCTTCCTCTACCGAGTGGGAGGATTTAGATAATCCCCCAAAACTACTATATCCATCTTCTATAACCATAAATATTAGAAGTGCTTTCGCATTTTATGTGTTGGGTTTCTGAAATATCGAACAAAAAAAGGAATCGAAGAAAGGTAATTAGAATATCGTTTATCAATTCGTTCTTTTCATACTTTCGATTTGTGCTTCGACACCATCTTGAGAGACTTCTGCTTTTTCTTTTTCCTTTAAATTTTCCATTTGTACATTCTTTCGGTAATTGTTTTTTAGGTTGCTCCACCATTTATGGATTCGGACCCGAAATGATGAGCTATGTTCTTTTGGTTTCTCATCCATTTTATTCACCAAATTTTAGACAAAATCTCATTTTCGTCGTGGTCTCATATTCTCAACTTGCGCCTCTATTCCACTTTTTGAAGATTTAATATCATTTTTTCCCTTCTGATAATTCTTATCTTTCTTTAAATTATCCCTATGGGTTCTTTTTAGGTTAGTCCACCATTGATGAATTCGGACCCGAAATGAGGAGCTATGTTCTTTTGGTTTCTCATCCATTTTCTCATTCTCTCCTTCTTTTTTGAGCTTCGAAAGCACCAGAGGTTCCTCTTGCTTTATCCTCCCAAGCTTGCCTCATTTTTTCTTTTTCTGTAATTTCTTTCAGTTTTTCTTTACGTTTTTCCCTCCATTTTTTAATTCTAACTCGTAAAGAAGGTTTGTATTTTTGAGTCATAATTGTTCATCGTCTCGATCTACTAGATTTAAACGTGGCTGAAGAACCTCTTGCTTTGTGATAGTAAGATCCCGTTCTTTTTTCTGCATTCATTTCAATTTGTCCGATTTCAACTTGTTTTTTTTTTCTTTTTTTCCACCATATTCGAAGTTTATCTCTTAGAGAGAGTTCGAATTTTTTTGATTTTTCACTCATATAAACCAACCTTCAAAATGCCAAAATCATATTTAAGCCTTTTTTATGGTTATTGGTGTTTTTGAAAAATAGGTTAGGATATTGTCGAAATATGATGCATAATCTCATCCCATTAACACAATCAATTGCTATCATTATATTCAGCAATATATTCCTGTAGTTCTTGTATTAGATTTTCTTCCACTCTATCACAATACTCCTTAGAGAAACGTTCTCTATACTCAGGAATTTGGCCTAAATCATCCATTGCCTGGACAATGTGGTATGCAACTCGTTTTTCCCTATATATGGGTTCTATGGGACGTATGTTATGATAATTGGATAGAAACACTTCTGTTAGTTTCTCTCTTTCTGTATCCGAGAGAAATATTATCCTTCGAAAAACTCCCCTCTCAGTACGGGCAAGATCATATAACACATCCCCATAACAACCCTGTTCCCAATCTAGGATTGCAGCAATTTTGCCTTCATGTATAAGCAGATTGTCAGCAAGTAAATCATTGTGTGTAAATCCAATAGGTGCTCCAGGAGTTCGTATTGAATTTTTATTTTTGTTCCAAATTTGTTCGCAATCTTGGTAATATTCCCCATAATGTTGTTTAAATGCGTGATCGAGAGCCCATTGGAAATCTTCTTCTTGCCCGTGAAACAACTCCTCATCCAACGAATTTTTCATTTAAAATCG
>JAEOTN010000211.1 GCA_016839865.1 Promethearchaeota archaeon
ATCGTTTTATTTATGAAATCGGAAACTTCCTTTCGTCTTCTTATTCGAAACATGATATTACCTTCTTTTTAAAAAAAGTACGCGTAGACAAACCTTAATGTCTTAGGTTGAAAAATAAGGAAAATTCATGAATTTAAGCTTGAAATTCACTTTTTTGACCATGAGAACTATGTTCATGGGCGATTTTTTCAATATCTTCACTGATCTCAAGCAATTGTTTGTTAATTGTTCCTTTTACAACGTAGCGGTCTACAATTTTTAAAACTGAGTCCCGGTCGATTGTACAGTTTAGTGCTTTTTCCAATACCTTTAATTCATTGATTAGTATTGCTAAACTGATCTCTTGATTTTTAGATATTTTTAATAATACTTGCTTATCTAATACATTCGGGAATTTTTCTTGAAGCATTTGCTCGCAGGATTTCCCACAAGTGAGGATAATTTTCTCATCTGAACTCATTTTATTAATGAAATCTGAGTCAATGGGATTCGCTTGCATTTCTTCATTGGATTCGATTACATGTTTCTCATCTAAAATTGTGTGAACTTGTTCAGCACCACGACATTTGAAATCATTATCCACGTATACTATCAGGCTGTTATTGCAGTGTTTTACTAATAATGGAACTGGAAAGTGGTTTTGAGTGTTACTGAAAAACTCAACATCAACACTAAACACGAAATTTTCTCCACAAACTGGACATACAGCTAAAACATGTTTACTTGTCATATTTTTGACACTTAAAGAAAGAAATTAGTTTTCACCTAAATTTTTTTCATGAATTATTAATTAAAAATAGGAAAAAGGTGGGACCTCTTGTTATTAATTATTGATTTTCTTCATCCCAATCCAATAATCGTCGTTGTTCTTTAATTTCACGAATTTTTGTAATATCTTGACTCACTTCGAGACATCCCATGTACTGTCCTTCATCATTACGGATCGCAAAATACCGGATGTTAACCCAAGTTCCTTTCAGATTAATAACAAAATCCGCAACATCTTTTTCTCCTGCTTTGAATGCGTCTAATATTCGGTTTACAATATGATGTGATTTTGCTGGATGGCAATTTTGCACCTTTCTCCCGATTACTCCAGGACTGCGTGGGAATAATCTGTCTTTCACGTCATTGTAATACATTACTTCGTCCTTTTCATTTACGAAAGACACGTCCACCGGTAAATTCATGAATATTCGGCTGATTTGATCCAACGTCACGGTACCTGTTTTTAAATTCAATTTATTTTCTTCCGTTTTCTTTGTATCTGTTGTTTCTTTTTTGTGAATATCTGCAATTGTAACTGGTTTCCATTCATTTCCAGGTTTTACTCCAAAAGAAAATCCAATCTCCTCTTCACCTTGCTTAACTCTTGCCCAATCCTCGTCAGAGAGTTTTTCTAATGCCGTAGGGAATAATATTCGTTCTTCTTTGTCAATCATCCCCTCAATTTCATCAAGTAATTCATCCATTTTTTTAGTATCCTTCGCTTTAATCAATGCACGAATTTCATCATGTTTCGCCCACATTACTGAAGAAGGTCCTGTAAATCCTTTCGACTCTAATATTGGAAATAACTGATTTTCCAAACGTGTGTAGTGAGTCACAATTTGAGTTAGCTTTATTAATTTCAATGGTCTAAATTTTTCTCTAACTTCCTTAAGGATTTTTGATGCTATCCTATTCTCTTCCTGATAGGTATGCAAAGGATGACCTGGGGTCTCTTCTGAGGGGCACATAGGTAATGATTCTTTAAATACATCTACATGTACATTACATAGTTTAGTAATTTGTTCTGCGGTCAAACTACCCTCATTTATGAGTTCTTGTTCCATTGAGGCGATTTCATCACCGCTAACATCTTTAAACGATTCTTTAAACATTTTTTTCGCTTGTGAAACATCCTTTCCTTCATTGTGAAGAGCAAGGATAATTTCTTTCAATTTTTCTTTTCTTTCGTTATGGTTCATTGTAATTTTGGTAATGAAAAAGATCATTAAACAATGCGTGCGAACGTGTTCGTAGTCCTAGCTTAAAAAACAAAACCAAGATGGTCTCAAAATCATTTAAATAGATTTACAAACAAAAAGAGGATTAGAATGCTGAACTATAGACCAATGACGAAAAAAGAATATGAAAAACTGATAGAGCAAGAATCTTTAGAGAGATACATTGGAGATATCGAAGTTTACACCGAAGAATTTGATAAATATTTTAAAGGTACAACTCCTCGGGAGTTTGCTGAGAAACAATTTAAAGACTCATTACCCTTGGGTGTAGAATCCCCAAACCATACATTCTGGATCGCAATTAAAGAAGATACTAATGAAGAAGTTGGATATTTATGGTTCACGATAATGCCAGAAAAAAATGTTTGTTTGATCAGTGATATTGTTGTTTACGAAAGCTGGCGTGACCATGGATTTGGAACAAAAATGCTTCATTATCTGGAAAATCACATTAAAAAATCTTATACCGAATTATCCGGACTTTACCTAAGTGTTTTTAATCATAATGTAAAAGCAAGGAAGTTGTACGAGCGAGTTGGATTTAAACTTACACAAGAATCATTTGGGACTGCTAATATGATTAAAACATTTAATTGAAGAAAAATTCTAACTTCCTAACAGCTTCGCATAGATTCTCTGCATCATAGACGATAGTGTAGATTTCGCCATCCCAATCTGTTCTGCGAGGACGCTCAAGTTTATTTTTCGAGGACTGTCGAAGTAGCCCGATTCTTTTGCTGTGTTAAAAATTTGTTGTTGTCTAGGGGTGAGTAGATAATCGGTATTCTGTGTAAACGCTCCAATTTCTTTCAATTCCGTTTTTACCTTTCTTGATTCAAGAATATCCATGAATTCGTTGATATTTTCTCTTGAACCACTAATTTCAAATTGAGCGATTCCGTCTTGAATAATCACTGGGAGATTTACTAATACGCAGCTTCTAACAATGGATTGGAGCAAGTATGGGTCTAATGTCTGACTTTCAACGTCCACAGCACACGTAGATTCTTTTAAGATTTGAATCTCCTTAAGTGATGGATGGGCTTGGATACTTTCTACGATTTGATGCGCTTTCGGTTGGAATCCGGTTATTGATATTAGTGAATTTCCTATAAAGGGCTCTTGACTTATCGGGACAAATGCAGAAATGCGAAATTCAAATGATGGATGTTCTCTACTCACTGAACCCAACCACAATTTATCCGGCATTTGAATGGTAATTTTTGCCTTTGTACCCATACATATTGAAATAATCCAGTTGATATAAATACTTGATAAAATGAGTCACACTCAAACGATCCTTAGTGATATAAAAAGGGAAGATATCATAAGGTATTTTCAACATCAAATCAAATCGAAAAGTTCCACTTGTTATTTCTCATTTCCTTCAGGAGTAACTGTAGATCTACTAGATTCTCGTCCTCATCCTATTGAACCTACCATAATTCAAACTCCAATCGTTTTTTTTGGAAAAAAAGAATTTGTAGAAAAAATTATAGCAGATTTTCATATGGAATTCGAAAAGAGAAGAAATACTGTATGGTCAAAGGATGCTCTGGATAAACTTCTTGATTAAAAGCAGTAACTCTATTTGTAATCATTAATTATCCAAGATATGGAACGAATAAAATTACCGCCCGTTGGACTTGGAACCTGGATGTTAACGGGAAAGACCTGTACTGAAGCTGTTCTAGCTGGACTAGAAATAGGATACAGATTTATAGATACTGCACAGGCATACGGGAATGAAGACAGAGTAGGAGATGCTCTAAATTCAAGCTCTATTCATCGTAAAGACATAATTCTAGCTACAAAAATAAACGTAATGAATTATTCACCTCGACGTGTTCGAAATACATTTGCTGACAGTTTAAAAAAGCTACAAACGGATTATGTAGATGTCCTCTATGTTCATTGGCCCATCATGACATATAAACCCCAAAAAACGTTAGGGGCTATGAATGAATTAGTTAAAAAAGGTACAGTAAAATATATTGGAGTTTCAAATTTTCCTATTTATCGAATGAAGGAAGCAATAGAAGTAAGTGAAAACCCGATCTTAGCTAATCAAATGGAAATGCATCCATCATTGCGATTGCAAAAATTACATGCATTCAATACTGAAAATAATGTGTACACGATAGCATACTCTCCTTTAGGAAGGGGGAAAATATGGGATAATCCAATTTTAGTTGAAGTAGCTCAAAAAAATCATTGCAGTGTGCAACAAGTCTGCTTAGCTTATCTTATGAGTCGTGGGGCAATACCTATCCCTAAAGCTTCTAGTAGAGAACATTTACAAGCAAATTGGGAATCTCAAGAGGTTAAATTGAGTGAAGAAAATATAGCAAAAATTGAAACCATCCCTGAGAAACGAATTTTAAATTTCCCCGTAATATCTCCCAAATGGGATAAAGATGATTAATTTCATATTTTTTCCTATCTTTCATACATTAAGTGACCACCCGTGCAATTAAGTTCTCTTTAGTTAACCTACCCATTGAATACTACTTTGAAAAAATAATGCTGGATATTATGAGTCAGTTAATAACCTATACGGGATCTCAAAAACCGATCATTTATCCAATCAATTTCTTTTTGTTAGACTATCTTGTTAGATCAACAGTAATTATTTAAGTTAAGTGACCACTAGTCCAATTAACTAGATTAATGATTTTTCAGAACGGGGTAAAGTAAATCGAGTTTAAAAACCATTGGGTTGAAATTATCACATCGAATGGTTTTTATTTGAATCTCATTATATTAATGTCATTATTGATAGTATAACTAATCAGTTATATAAAGAATCAAATCTGTGAACATAATGAATCAAGAAGTCGATCTAAAATCAGAACCAAT
>JAEOTN010000212.1 GCA_016839865.1 Promethearchaeota archaeon
CGTGACCGTACATGGAGTTACATGCAGTTCGAAGGAACAAAGCTGGAGTTATCATTGGTAAGAATCAATTAAGTCAAGGGACACTTTCGCAGATAAAAGAACATATAAAACGAAATGGTATAGTAAAGATAAAAATATTAAAAAATGCGCTATCATCTGATTATTCGAAACAAGATTTAATATCTGATTTGATTTCCCGAACCAATTTTTATGTTATCGAGACTCGTGGATTCACTATTATACTCTCCTCATCTGAAAAAAAATAAATCGCAGATTAAAATGGATTCCTCTCCTGAAAATTCACCAAAAAAGAACCAAAGAAATAAAGCTAAAAAGGCATTTCGGAAGAAGAGAAGACGACCCAGTCGATACCGAAAGCAAAATGCGATAATTCAAGAATTAGCATCTGAACGTATTGACTATTTAATGAAATCTGCGAAACAAATCTATTCTAAAAATCCTGACCTCGCAAATCGTTATATTGTACTTGCAAGAAAATATTCTATGTCTGCAAAAACACCAATTCCAATCCAGCACAAGAAATTCATTTGTCACAAGTGCAAAAAATTATTAATTCCTGGTGTATCAAGTCGACATCGAATTCAATCTCGGAAAAAAAAAGGTTCCCGGTATGTAGTTACTTGTCTACAATGTAATCATGTTAGTCACTTTTATTTTAAACAAAAAGCTCCACCTCAAAAATAGGAACAAAAAATCAGTCATGTTAAACCTAATCTTAGTAGAAACCGCATTAGAGTTAGTTTCCAGTAAATTTAGAAGTCATCCATCGGTTCTTAATAATGTAAAAAAATATGGAAATCCAGGACGAATCTTAGATATTGCTTTACATCATACTTTCATGAAAAATTTAGCTGATAATGCAAAACGAGGAAGACCAGATATTCTTCATCACTTTATTTTGACTTGTATTTCGAGTATACTAAATAAAAATCAAAAATTACGAATATTTTTTCACACTTATCAAAATGATATCTACGAAATAAATCCGATAATGCGACCCCCGAAAGATTTCATTCGATTCAAGGGATTGATGTACAAACTCTTGACGGAAAATAACATAGCAATTGCAGGATCTAAGGATTCTGATAACCTAAGTCCTCAGTTTCAAGAAAATGAGAAAACATACCTTATAAAAAATATAAGACTTACTTTACCTGGATTATTTAAGAGCTTGAATCCTCACAAGATATTTCGATTTACCTCAAAAGGAACGTTGAATAATTCGAAAAATATCTTTAAACAACTAACAGGTAATGAGAGTGTTGTAGGAATAATTGGGGGATTTCAATCCGGTTTTTTTTCTGATCAGATTATGGAATTGGATGCAGATGATATTTCTATTTATCCAAACGGTTTGGAGACAGATGCCGTCGTCAATCGAGTAATAATTAATTTCGAAAATTCTGTTCTAGCGAAGGATTGATAAATTATGAAAAAGGATGAATTGAGGAAAAAAAAGAAACTTCCTTCAGGGAAACTAAGTTCGGAATTACTAGAAGGTATCTTTAAAAAATATTCATCCCCCTCCATGATGGAAAATTTGAATAAAACAAAATTTAAGCATTTATACGAAAATTCCAAAAAAAGGGTTAAAGTTGGATTTGCATTGGGAGAAGATGCGGCAGTTATTGAATCAAGTGATTCAAATACTTATTTAGTAGCGAAAACTGATCCAATCACATTTACTACAGAGGATATTGGACATTACGTTGTAAATGTAAATGCAAACGACATAGTTACAATGGGAGCTACACCAAAATGGTTTCAAGCAACAATATTACTCCCTGCGGAGATTGCAACCGATATAATGGCTGAAAAAATATGTTGCGACATTCAAAAAGCATGCCTAGATATAGGAGTAGTGTTAACTGGAGGGCATACAGAAGTCACTTATGATCTCAAACGACCGATTGTTATTGGCTCCATGATTGGAGAAGTGGACAAAAATCATCTCGTACAATCAAGCAATGGAAAAGCGGGAGACGCAATTATTTTAACTAAAGGAGTCCCACTTGAAGGTACCTCAATAATTGCACGCGAAAAAGAAGCACAACTTTTAGATTTGGGTATAACTAAACAAGAAATACAGAAATCAAGGGACTTGCTATTTTCTCCTGGTATAAGTGTAATCCAGGAAGCATTACTTGCAGTGCAAAACTTTAGAGTGCACGCAATGCACGATCCTACAGAAGGAGGGCTTGCAATGGGATTGGTTGAATTAGCAAGAGCTAGCAAATGTGGCTTTAACATTGATTCTGATGATATCCCAATTATTCCATTAGGAAAAAGGTTATGTGAATTATTCCATCTTAATCCTCTTCAAACTATTTCATCGGGTTCTTTGCTTATTGTTGTTGATGACGAAGATAGTGATGGATTACTCCATCTTCTTAAACAAAATGAAGTTTTAGCCAATAAAATCGGAGTTTTAACTAAGGAACAAAATTATCTCATAACTACGGGTAGCGTTCAAAAAGAAATTCAGTATAGTGAAAAAGATGAAATAACTAAGATATTCAAAAATTGACTAATAAAACAGCAAATTATTGAATAGCTTGATTTCTTCTAAGCTGGTATAGATTTTTTTACTTTTCTTGTCTAATTGACTTAAAGTAAATTTAGTCTGATTATTTTTAGATTGCAAAATTAATTCAGCAATTTTTCTGTATGCTTTGATTGTGTGGGAGTCTTTTTCTATAGATTTAAGTTTGTCAATCGACGTGTGCGCTTTATCAAAATTATCTAAACTGATTTCCGCCACTGCAGTTAAAACCAACATATACGCTACCCATGTAGATTTACTCGAATTTTCGTGTTCTTTGTATTCTTTATGGTAATATTTTTGAATCTTCTTCAAAAGCGTTGAAATTTCTTTATCAGTTTTTACAAGTCCAGCCTTTTTATAATAAAATAGGGTTTCCAATAATAATGTACCCGCAATAAAAAAACGATTTTCTTCAGCGTTGATTTCGCTTAATCGAATGAGATTGGTTTCAATTTTTTTTGCTAAATTATCTTTTTGAAAATTAATGTTTTCCCGAGACAAGAGATCAAAAGCATTCATAAATTTCTCAATAGCAAATTCTAAGTTACTATTCTGCAAACTGGCATCTCCTGCTTGACAATATAATTCAATAGATTTTTCATATAAACCTACTTCTTCGAATAATTCTGCTGCCTCGCTATAGCAAGAGTTTGCTTGAGTAAATTCACCAATTTGTTGGAAAATCCGTGCTGCAAGATAATAAGAGGTTGCACACTCTAAATAATCAGTTTCTTTAAAACAAACCGCGGCTCCTTTGTAGAAATTTGCTAATTTAAAGTAATTTAGTCTTTCTCTATGAATCTGTTTCGCTAGATCAATGTAAGATTTCGCTTCTTTTCTTGAGAATTTAATGAAAGATTTTTGATCGTTGATTTCAGCATTTATTGTTTTTAAGATTTGGTAAATCTGAGACAGTTGGCTGTAATTTCCTGATTTTGTACAATATTGTTCTTCTTCCGAGAAATATTGTCGTGCTTCATCAATATATTGACGAGATGTGTCTTCTTGATCTATAAAGAGGAATAGATCGCTTAAATTCAAGTATGTGTTTGCTATAATGTCATAGAATTTTTGTTCTTTTGCGATTTCCAGTGTGAGATTGTTATATTTTTGAGCGTGTTCCCAGTTATTGATACGAGCATATAATTCGCCCAAGTTGTATAATAATGTAGCAAGTTTTCTTGGTTTACTGAATCCGTTAAGGATTTCATATAATGCTTCCTTATATTCTATGCATTTTTGAATATACTTCTTCTCTCGCTCTCTATCTCCCAGTTTATCATGATAAATTTCTGCAATTTTGTATGAGACCCAGGAGGCTTCTTCAAATTTGCCCATTTTCTGCTCTTTAATACGAAATTCATCGTAATACTCGATAGCTTGAATATAAATCTGTTGAGCTTCTTTATAATTAAATTCTTCTAGGTAATAAGCAGCAGAATAGAGATAACCCCCTGCTTCATAGGAATCTCCTTTTTGTACAAGCTCGTTAATTAATTCAACAAGTTGAGCCATCATTTCTCTAAAAATGGATTCTCGGCTTTTATGGTTATTTGCTTCTCCAACTTGGTTGAAATAGGAGTCTAATAGTTCCAAAATTTTTTCGTTAGGTCTTTGCTCTTCAGTGTCTTCAAAATTCAAGCCGATTCAAGAAAACGTATATTGGATATAAAAAAAGGTTTCCGATCTATATTGCACTTAATAGATTTATTAAAAACATAATTTTCTTTTAGTAAATGAAATTTTTGCAGAATTCCCTAGATAACGTACCTATCCACCAGCAATTCTTGGCAGCACTACGATGGATTGACCTTCAGCGATTTCGGTTTCTAAAGTTGCTTTTTTTCCATCAACCAGAATAGCAAAATATTTGTCATCTAAGTTTAAATCATGTAATAAATCCTTTACAGTACGTTTTTCCTTGACGACATACTCCTTCAGTGATCCAACCGTCTTAGTATTTTCATAGATTTGTTCGATTTTTTGTTCCATCTTATTGTACATATGGACTTATCGATGTAATAAATTTTATGCTATAAATTATTACATTCAGTTTAGAATCCACAATTCATAGTTAATCCAGTGGATTTTCCTTTGTCGGCACAAATCGCATAAGGTCATGCGCAATGGTAGAATTGGGAAAGATCGTTTGAGCTTCATCCAACAATTTCTGTCCGTCTGTGTAACGTGAAGAAATATGAGTTAGAATTAGATAAGATACATTGGACTTTTTTGCTACCTCAGCACATTGAAAAGCCGTCATATGCTTCTTCTCTTCTGCGAGATCTTTTAAATCATCGGCAAAAGTTGCCTCACAAATAAAAACATCTGCATTTTTTGCGATCGTGTAAACATTTTCACATATTTTTGTGTCAGCAGAATATGATAGAATACATCCGGAACGTTTAGGACCAACGATACCCAATGATTCTGGATCATATATTTTCCCTTTGTATTCCACTGTATCTCCCATTTGCATTTTTTTCCACAAATGTCCTTGTGGAATTTTCAATTTTTGAGCAATTTCGGGATGAAAGCGACCTGGTAGGGGTTTTTCATGAAATCTAAATCCATTTGTTGCAACGCTGTGATCCATGGGTATAGCTTGAATTGTATAACGGGGATTATCGTAGATGATACCATCAGTTATCGGAATTTCTTCAGGAATTTGATCTGGATTACTATGAAAATCATATCGACAGATTATCTTCTTATCTGAATATATTTCAAACACGTCATGCAAAAAAGGGGCTCTCATCCCGATTACCATCCGATGAAGATAAAGATAGGGAAATATGCCAGGTGGTCCCCATATTTTTACTTCTTGAGTTCGAGATATCAAAGTGAAATGAAACAACAATCCTGGTAAACCAATAACATGATCTCCATGCATATGAGATATAAAAATGGAAAGTGGTGCATTAAATTTCAACCCAACATCCTCAAATCTCCTTTGAACATCTTCCCCGGCATCAAAAAGTATTTGTTCGCCATTATATACCAACATAACTGATGAAAGATTTCTTTGTCGAGTGGGGACTGCAGCTGATGTTCCTAAAAAAACAAGTTCCATTTTGATCAATTCCTATTATATGACAAAATATTTTATGTTTAAGATAGTAATGTATAATCAGAGATAGTAAAAAGAACAAAGGGTATTTTTGATGGCTGAGCATAAACAACAAGAATTAGAAAATGCGCTAAAAACGAAGGATATTCAGATTAAATCCAAGGACGGAAAAATCAAGATCCTTGAGATGGATATTCTAAATTTAAAAAAACAGATGCAGGATCTCAATGAAAACCTACAAAATAAAGACAATAAAATTGTGATTCTAGAGAACAGGACTGCGTTAGGAGGAACATCCAATAAGCGATATGATGGATTATCGTCTATGAACGATCTTGTGCAAGATCTTCAGTTAAAAATAAGGAAGCAAAAAGCTCAGATTGAGAAACTCACCAAACAAACAGAACAACCTGGTTATGGTGGAGCAAGCTCACAATCAGCTGATGTAGCACAGCCTGTGAAAACAATTCAAGTTTCCACTATGAAAGACAAAAAAGAAATTTCGGCTCTTCGTGATAACATTGAATTGTTAGAGAGAGAGATTTCAAAATTGAAGAACACAAAAAGCAACGAGTTCTATGAAATGCAGAAATCTATGTCAGAAACAGACAATGAAAAAACTCAGATGCAAACACAATTAATGGTTAAAGACAACGAAATTGAGTCATTAAAAGAACAATTGGCCCAGAGAGCCACAATTTCACAGAATAAAGAAGCTCCTCTACAAGACCTTATTGAAGATTTACGACGAAATAACGATCGGTTACGCGCTCAAAATAAGAAATTAAAAGAGGAATCAGAACAAAAACAATTGAGTAGGGCGCCAATTGCACCTCCAATTACTGAACAAGACAAGCAGATTGATGAACTAGAAAAAGCAAAAAATATTCTCAAAGAAAAATTATGGGAACTTAGCCCGGAGCCAGAGAAAGCAGAACCAAGAGTAAATGCGGCTGAATTCACTAAACAGATAGAAGAACTAAAAGATGAAAATAAAAGCTTGCAGGAAAAAGTTTCTATGCTAAGTCAAGGACCTGGAAAAGACCAAATTAAGATTAATGAAATGAAATCTTTAATCGAGATTCTTAAAAACCGTACTAAGCAACAAAAATTAGAGATTGAGAACCTAAAAAAACGTCTGGGATAAATTATTATCTTTACTTTGCCCGACTAAAATCCTTTAAGATCTCTTGTTGTTTTCTTTTTAATTCTTTATAGAGGAATATTATCGATATTCTCACAAGAAGAACAATTAATAGTGAAATAACCAGCCACAAAAGTAATATAATCCAAAGAGGAGGTAATATCGCATCTTGATACAACATTCTACCATTAAAAATTAGACTTACACCAATAGAGATCAAAGCTGCGATTCCTAAAATTGCCAAATCTTCATAAAAAATGATGTTTTTAATTAATTTACTTGTTCCTCCCATAACTTTTATTATGGCAAAATCCGGAGCTCGTTCCTGGAAGTTACCAGTTTGATAGAAGAATAACGACGCGATTATCACGATAGTCTCAATCATTATGATGATTCCAGAGATTACAATGAATGGATACATTGATCGAATATTTTTCTCAAAGGTGGGAGTCAAATCACGAACAATATAATCAGGACCGAAGTAAAGTGTTATCTCCTCTTGAATATCTTGAATAAGAGCAGTTCTATTAGTAGAAGATGAAATACTTATGGTGACGAGATTTACTTTTCCAGTAATATTGAAGTCTTGTTGCAGGGCGTTTAAGTGAACATATGTAGCAAAACCGGCACAAAATGAATCATAAAACACTCCTGTTATGTTGTATACACTTGTTGTGATATTTTGTATTCGAATTTTTTGATATGTTGCCGCATCAAACATCTCATATGCTAAAGTATCTCCCACTATTGCAGAATTTGGGGAGGAGTCGATATTCCCTATTATTTGCCATTGAGATGTGTAGTTACCAAATTCGATTCCCATTACGGGAATGTTTGCAGTGCGATTGCGACCTACTTCTGTGGTGTTAATTACACCATCTTCTTCTACATATATATATCCTTTAAGTTCTTGTGCAAACTCATAGACAAATAATCGTTTATCCCAATAACTTGCATCCGGATTCCCTAAAGAATTCATAATTGTGTCAACTTCAGTCTCATTCATCAAATATTGGGACTGAGTAAGATTTCCAATATTACTAAACTCAAGAGTTGAATTTGAAAACTCGTCATATCTTTCAATGTATTGATTAACAATATCTTCATGTCCAAATACCAAAGTGTCTCCTCCTTGAGCCCCTTTAATTGAAAGAATAGAAGTTGATGAGACAATTATTGAACTAGTTGTTAGGGTTACAATAATCGAAAAAGTGATACCAGTTGTAAGAAGGACTCGATAAAATGATTTTCGCTTTCTAGTTAAATTTCTTAGAGCAAGTTTGATTCGTAAGGTGAGTCGATTCTTTGGAAAGCGATTTGTTAGTTGAGTATCAATATTTCTAGGAATATCACCTAAAGCAATATTTGCATAATTTTTTGTTGAAATTCTCCACAGTTCGTATCCATTTACTACAAAGATAAACACAAGGATCCCCACAACCAAAATGGGTACAAAAATAAAATCGATATAAATTACAATTTCGAATCCGACCGCTGAAAGGATGAAGAAAAAGATAACATACAAAATAAAACCAGCAATAACTCCGAATATTATTCCGATGATATCTACTAATAAAACTACTGAAAAGAAATGAGATCGTAATTTCTTTTGAACTGAACCTACAGCTTTCATTATTGCCATATCATGCATTTTGTGTTGAATGAGTGAATGATTGATGACTAGAGTCCAGACTAAGGCGATCGTCATGGAAGCATAAATAATAAATCTGAAATATAAGGAAAAAAGCTCCTGAGTGGTGATATTGTACTGTGGAGTAGAACTAAATAGTACAAGGCCTAAACCATTTCCTAAATAGATAAAAAACACAGAAATTCCTACAAGGATCGCTATGGTGATTATATAAGACAGCGATTGTTTCCATTTTCGGAAGAGATTTTTCCACCCAAAGGCAAATGACATATGTTATTTCTCCTTGATTATAGTTGCACCACAAAATCCACATTTTTCTATACCCACAGGTAAAAACATTTCACATTTTGGGCATTGTTGATATGATTCAGGAGTAGAGAAAGAATCAGGATCTGGAGGATCCTTCAATTTTTGTTCTTCGATGATTTTCCCGTCATCAATAGAAAAAACACGATGGGCTAACCTAATTAAATTGTCATCATGAGATGCAATAATGATTGTTTTCCCATCTTTATTCATTTCATCAAACAAATCAGCGATTAATGTGCTACTTTTTTTATCCAAATTAGCTGTGGGTTCATCTGCTAGGATGATGGTTGGATCGTTTGCTAATGCACGAGCAATCCCGATTCTTTGTTGTTCTCCTGCACTTAGTTGAAAAGGAAGGTGTTCTGAACGTTCTAAAAGTCCCACTTTTCCCAGAAGGTGTTGAACACGTTCTTCTTGAAGAGGTATCTCCATTTCTGCTAATTGCATTGGAAATAATATGTTCTCTTCGGCTGTGAGTGATGATATTAAGTTATAATTTTGAAAAACAAATCCAATTGTACCTGCTCGAAAAATCGACATTGATTCTTCTGACATATCTGACACTTTAACCCATTCAATAAGGACATCTCCGCTAGAGGGATCATCTAATCCACTAATAATGGATAATAATGTTGATTTTCCTGCCCCACTTGGACCTTGAAATACAACTAGTTCCCCTCTATATATATTAAATGAAATCGAATCCAAAGCACGAACTATAAAGTCTCCAATTTCATATTCTTTGGATAAATTGGTGCATTGTATAATTTCAGGCTTCAATTTATAAGGTGAGACGTCATCAATGGAATCTTCACCAATAGCGGTTTCAATCGGGTTGTTATCTTCCATATCATGAAAGAAAGGATCTTGATGATTAAAAATAATGTGGTATTTTTCGTTTCGATTCTATGGATTAGAACTTTATATCATCGTCAGTGTCTACATCAATTTTGATTGAATCATCCACTTTTTTCTTGAAATTTGGATCTACCGATTTCAAAGAACTCACTAGTTTGTAGATATGCGTAAAGAAATAGAGTGTTTGGAATGTGGTTGTTGCATAAAACACAAATTGTAAGGAATGGATGATAGGAACTGTTTCTTCAAAAGTTAGGGGATTTGCTGTGAATAAACTGGTATCTAGGGTGAAGATTTGGACAAAAAACACAATAAAAGATATGTACACAGCCCAAACGAACACAAATATTATAAATAATTTTCGTAAAGTCTTCCACGTGGTGTCTTCGGATTCCTCGGCACTTAAAGATTTATGATACTCCCTCGAAAAGAGACCGTAGTTAAAACTCTTCAATAAAAATAAAGAAGATCCCACTAAAACAAGGAGGACACTTTCAAATCCTAAACAAGTATAGATCTTTTCGAGTTGAGGAATCGGATTAGCCATCCCCATTACAATTAATAAGATTTTTGAAAAGGAATAAACGGAAAACACAAACACATACCCATAAAATAGATACATGAAATACTGTTTCAACACAGATTTCCTGCGTTCTAATGTGGATAGAAGATCAATTTCTTCTAATACCTCAACGGATTTCTCTCCTATACTCCCGAATAATCCAAATCCTCCTAGAAAATAGAGGATTAATGATAGAATATAAGTAAGTTTTATACCTTGTAATTGGTTGAAGATGTCTACAGTATATCTAAAATTAATGGTATCTGCAGAGAGTACGACATTCAAAGCAAAGAATCCTGCAATACTAAGAAAATAAACACTCAGCAATCTTCCTAATTTATTTTTCATAATATAGATCAATCTGCCTAAGAACGGGAATCCACCAAATACAGCCCCCGCAGCAATAATGTAATAGTAAAATTCGATCTCAGTTATCTCTAATACCATACTCTTCACAAAAACATTAAATCAATATAATTGTACATTAAACTCAACGAATTTATACCTTCTTGAAAGACTGTTGAAAATAAGATTTAGGTATAAAATTCCATATCTAGATGTATAACTGCAAACTAAGATTCATTTTACTGAATCTCTAGAGACGATTTTATATGGCTAAAAAGAGAAAGGGAGAAGAATTACTCATTTCGCATATCCTATCCCGATTTATTAATCCTGATCTACGGTACAGTCCTGATCGATTCAAATCAATCAAAGAAATACTTGAGTTACCCATTACTACTCTTAAAAACATTGATAAAATTGAAGCTGCACAAATTTACGACATTTTTCGAGTGAATTCTATAGAAGAACTTGCAGAATTGAATCCTAATAATCCTATTGAAAACCTTCTTCCTAGTCTTGAAAAGGGAATAGACCCAAAACGATACGAAAAAAAAGTCAAAATCATTGTTGACCAAGTTAAGGAAGGCATTCCTGATATTGAAAAATTCAGGAACCATATTGCAATAGCAGGAATGATCAAACGTTCCTGGTCCAAAAGGAAAACTTATACTAAAAAGACCGACACCAAGGTTATATGCGTGGGTTTAGATAATGCTGGAAAAACAGCGATTTTATCCGGATTAGGTGGTAAACTTGGAATAACTGAATTAGGAAAATTAAAACCTACAAAACGTATTGAACGAAAAAGAATTTCAACGACAAGTTTAGATTTATTTATTTGGGATTTTGGTGGACAAGAAGAATATAGAAAAGACTATTTAGCTAAACCTGAAGCATATTTCGTAGGCACAGATTTACTGATTTATGTATTAGATATGCAAGATCCTGAAAGATATAATGAATCATTTGAATACTTAATTGAAATACTCGAAGTGATTCGTTTATTAGGAGAAAATGTGTATATCCTAGCGTTTATGCACAAGGCAGATCCGGATATTTTGTCCGATCCTGATTTTCAATTAAATACAGAATATGTGGCAGACAAGCTCAATTATCATTTAGGAAATTATAATTTTGAATACGACATTTACACTACTTCCATCTATAATTTCTTCACATCCGAACCAAGGTTCTCAAGATTTATCAAGGAAACGTTAAGCGATAAAGAATCACTAAACAATCCACTTATCCGTAAAGTAGAAGGTATGGGGGACATCCTAGATTCGACATTGAATGCAGTCGTTACCTTAGCAAATTCGTTGGGGGAGCAAATTGCAGCATTAAACGAACGACTCAATGATTTAGAGCACAGATTTGAGTCGGGTTCAATCCCATTACCAGAAACAACTGCAAAGAAACAAAAACGTTTGAAAACGGAAGAATTAAAAGCTCCATCAATAATCTATACCAAACCCCAAATTGAAGAACCTGAAATTGAAGCAGCGTCCAATTCCTCCGACATTCGTTTAACAATCTTGAATGAATTAAGTTCACTATTCCAAGCAAAGAAAAATCTTGATACAAATAATCCAATAAATAAACTGGGATCTATAGGAACGAAAATGAAGAAAACAAAACGGAAGAAGAAAAAAGGTTAGATATTCATCTGGGAAAAAAATATTGGAATATTACGGTTAATGTCGATGTATGCGGGATCCGCAACGCTAATGAGTGCTCTAATGAGATATTTTGTCTTTAAAGCTTCAGATGGTTTCAAAATCCTTACTTTTGCTTTTTTAGTTAATTTAATTGTGTAATTCTCAGGTAAACCCTGAAGATCTTTATCTAAATTCACTCGAAAACCAATTAAACCGATTTCTTTGTTATATGCAATAAGAACTGTCTTTTGTGAATTATTATCTGTCAAAATATCAACCACATCAAATGTAACTCGAATACTTTTGTCTATTTTAAAATATGTGATTTTTTTATTTCCGTGAGTATATATTGGAAAATCTTCATAGAATATTCGATGAAATCGAGAAAGTTTGGCGATTTCTTGGTTATATCTCTCGATGTTCTTCAATTCATAGACATGATTAATAATCAAATCAATATTGGGATTTTCTCCAGATGTGGACGTTTCTAATAATGTATTCATATACGCTCTTTTCAGTTTATCTAAGATAATTTCAATTCGCCATTCTAATTTGGGATCATCCACAGCGCACTCTAGCGCTTCATCATACAGAGTAATTGCTATTCGAGGATTCGACATAGCATAAAAGTAGTCACCTAATTCTTGGAAAACAATTAAGGCATCTTCTAAATTTCCTTTTTCTATATCGGTACTAATTTTATCAATCGACTCTAATGCTTCAGTTTGCAATCCTGATAAAAATTGTGCAATGGCATGACCTATCTTGCATTTAAGCTCTAGTAAAGGAGGTGCAGAGTAATTAACCGCCAAATTGTGAGTAAAATAGAACTGATCAATGCTTTCGATGTACATGTAATTGAAAAGATAAACTAATGCTTTCAGATAATTTATTGAGAGTACGGTGTTTGTAATATTAGCCATTGTTGCAAACAATGCCGTTGCATCAAGTGCTTCCAAAGCTGCATTAATATCTCCAATACCGATGAATAAAAATGCTCTTAAAAATTCACATTTACTTAATTCTGAACATACTAAACCTTGAAAGATATTATAATAGAATTTGTTTAAAACTGAAGCACCCTTTTGCAGGGTATACATTAGATTGTCTTTTGCGATCCGAAGAGTTCCTATTGCGTCATGATCCTCTTGTAATGAAGATTTTGCAATTTTGATATATTCTCTCCCGTCAATCATTTCATCCAGTAAAGGAACCATCGTCGCAACTTTCTCCAAGTCTGTTGAGGATATTTTCTGTTTTTGAATATATCTAGTAGTAATCTGCAAAATTTCAGCAACATCCTCTCTTGTATCATCACGAATCTCTTCAAGTTTAGGAGAGGAAATTGGTTTTGAGGTCTTGGGAAGCTCTTCTTGCTTAAGACCTGTTAAATTAAACGAACCATCCTCAGTTACAGATATTGCCTTTTCGATTAACCACATCAGCTTATTTTGTACGTTATATTGCTTCGAGGAGTGTTTTTTTAACATGTAGGTTAATCGGTTTTTCAGTGTTTTATCCCGTGATTTTTTAAAATAATCCTTTAAATCAGGACGTTTAGTGGATCGAGTCAGATATAAGAGAAACGCTGATAATGGCCAAAATTCGATGTCATAATTGCGAGAACCAATACTTTCTAATAGCTTGACATTATCACTTAACTTAAAATCGTCACTCACAATACATACTTTTGTATCAGGATTGCGGATTTTCCGAGAAAGTGCAACTAACGATAAATCAGGATCTTGAGCATGTCGATTATCACTTATTCCCAAATTGAATAAATCACGTTTTACAAATTGGATTTCCTCTTCTGATACCGTGTTAATGTTCACTAAGGATGCGAATTTAGTTTTTTCTGGTTCTCGATGAAGAAAAAACATTTCTTGAAAAATCTGTTTGGATGTATAAAATCGCACTTGTAGTTCATTGCGAACCTCTAACAAACGATCTATATAGTTTTTGGCTTTAATGTGCTTGAGAGTAATAAAGAAATTCGCATCAAAAATGAATGCATTGATGTTGGACTTTACCATAATCGCGTTATCCTCCCATTAAAGGTAGAAAAATTGCTAGGGTATCTCCATCTATAAAATGGATTATGTGAGTTGGATGTGCAATAATTTTTCGATTCTTTGCAAATTTTACTCGTGTAATGTGAAAATCAACTTCATTACCTATATATTCATCAATTTCATCTTTGGGTATGTTGGGGAATAATAATTCTGTCAATTGATCATATCGTTGAATTAGTACTTTTACGACTTCAAGTAAAGATACGGGAGACTCGTTGAAATGTAATTTTATTTCTTTAGTTCCAGTTTTCTCTCTTAAACCAGCGAAGAAAAAAACAGTAATATTCATTGATCATATTCCCTCTTGCTCTTTTCGGAGTTCTCGATAAATTTCTGATAGTATATGTGGGAGTTCAGGAGCGATGATTTTTTCCAAAGCGATTTTGACAGCATTACTAGATCCAGGGATTAGAAAAACGACCATATTATTGACAACTCCCGCTGTGGCACGGGATAGTATCGTAGAATTCCCGATTTTTTGAAAGCTTAAAAACCGAAAAACTTCACCAAAACCAGGGAGTTCCTTATCGAAATGAGGAACTATCGTCTCAATAGTGATATCCTTCTTCGTAATTCCAGTCCCTCCAGAGAAAATCAATACGTGAATGTCATCGAGGGAGGTTTTCTGTAGAATTCTTAATATTTCCTCTTTCTTATCTGGAATGATTGTTGTAAATGAAATTATATATCTAGTATCTACATCCAAAATCATGGGACGTGACAAGATATCTTTAATTAAAGGAATGTTTTTTTCAGTTGAAGGTTGTTTATTCTGCAATTCTTTATATCTGGACGTAGATACGATTATCACACCAATGTTTACTTGCTTGGGACAATCAATTAAGTGTTCTCGTTTAGCTTTCGATTTAATCATTATCCTAACCCATAGGAAGATGATCAAAATGAAGAACCTATCCCATTAAATATATTGGATAATAGTGATAAGCATGGACCAAAGCAGAATCCAGATCATAGCTCTGAAAGGATATTCCAATTCGGGCAAAACGACTGTGTTGGAAAAGCTTGTGATGTTCCTTGATAAAAATCAAAGAAATGCAGCAGTAGTTAAGCACATTCATCGTGAAAATTTCACGATTGATCAACCAGGAAAAGATACTTGGAGATTACGAAAAGCGGGGGGAAATCCAATAGTTTCATATAGTGATAATGAAATTACATTTATGACTGACTGTAAGCTCAACCTAGAGAAAACGATTTCGATTATTCAGCAGATCCATTCAAATTTAGATTACATTTTTCTCGAAGGATTTTGGCAAAACATGTATCCAAAAATTATTTTTTTGCGGGAAATCAACGATTTAGAAAGATTATTGGTGGAATTCTCGAAGAATTTAGAATGTGATAAGATAATTACATCAATATTTTGTATAAGTGGCAATTTTCTCACACAATCTTCATTTTCTCATAAATACTATGTTGAAACATTGGAGAATTTATACAAACGGTCAATCATTACAGAATCCCAGAGAAAACACTTGGAATCAATTACTCTTCTGAATATAATGCAAAGTCCTGAAAAGTTACTAAAAATTTATAATGAATTAGAATTTAACTTCAGAAAATGATTCTGCCATTCTTTCACATATTAATTCTAAATTATCAAGTGTCTGAGAATTTATGATACCCCGAGCTAATTGCCGGTGTAATTCTGCATTTATATTGGATTTATTAATATCCAACTTGTTTTTTTGAATCTGTTGGTATACACCGTCAATAAACTTGACAAAAGGACTGATAATGAAATCTACAAACCATTTCTCTAGAACTATTTCGGATTCTAATGAGTAAAATTGTTTCATGCTGATATGAAGAAGTTTTTTCGGAGAGAAGAAATAATCCTTAGGAATGTGTAAATGGTCTTTAAATTGATTAATTACTTTTTCTTTATTCCGACTCAGATTATAAATCATCCAATTATTATCTGAGAGAGGAATTTCTTTGAAAAACAAAAGTTCCATCGAGCGTAATGCAATATTTTTTGGAGAGTAGCGACTAATCGAGTCTCGAAAGTTTTTGCTTGCTTGTAATGGGTCTTCAGCTAAAAAAATAGTCCTGATTGAATGGTAAATGGTCTTTATGATAAAATTAACTGCCTCAGAATATGATATTGAATCAGAATTCAATTGTTTGTTATGCTGTTCAATCTCTTGAAATAATCTCTGATTTAATGATGTTATAAAGGCTGAAAAGAAGTCCTCATTCATATCCTCTACGTTGTAAACAAAAATATGTTTAAATACCAGAGTAAATGCGGGATTTGTTGATATTTCAAATGATGTATGTAAAAACTTTTCAAATAATGAAAAATAATTGTGAAATGATGGAAAATTTTGCTTCAAGATATTGATTTCATCATTGAAAATTGCGGGTAGAAACAATACATCCGCTCGAAAATTCTGTTCCATTCCTCCTGCTCCAAAAAATTGCAGATTGTATAAAAAAAATAATCGATATTGTTCTTGAAGTTGAGAACGATTATTTGACTGAAAAGTACCAAACAAAACAGCGTTCTTATTGCAAAATTCGAATATTTGGAGGAGTGCTGACTTTTTTTTTGATAGAGGAGTAATTTTGTTGGCAACATTTTCTAGAATTTCTTGAGTTGAATAAATGGAATCTTCCACTCGAGAAAACATAAAATTAAGAATATCCAAGACTGGGGTTATGTGACCAAGAGTTACACATTTCTTGTAGATACGGGCAAGAACCGAGATTATATAAGGATTTAAGTCAAAATAACGCTCTAATGATAGGAGATATATCAAATCATTTTGCATCTTGAGTTTATTTTTCAAAACAGAAGGGATCTGTGGGAAATACTCAGAAAATTGATAAATGTGAGAATTGAGAAAAAAATCTTTTAGAATACGCTCCTTTTGTCTAATTGAGATTGTAAAGTTCAATCTTTTTGTTGTTTTTAGGTGGGCAACCCCAGAAATAAGCTCAACTTGATAATTATCGGTGATAATATCCCCAATTTCCATCCCAAATATGTGGATGATAGAAGAAAAAAAGTACTCAATAATTTTTTCAGTTTTTTCTATAATAGAATATTTAAGTTTCAAATCTGCAAAAGACTGAATTTCAGCATCTGAAAACTCATATTGTATATCAAAGAATAAATCCCAATACACATTGATTGGATGCTGAGTCAGGGTTAGTGATTTTTTTTCAAATGGGAGTAGCTCTGTCAAAAAATAAGAAAATAGATCAAAGAATTTCTTTTTGAAAAACCGAAGTGATATAAACGGTTGCTCTAAAGGAATGATCTTACTAATATTTTCATCTGGAATGTGTTTATCCTTTGATAGATGATCATCGTGATAGAAATATTGCAGAATATTTTTGTGTATCTGCGTTTTGGGGGATTGATTCAAGATTTTAGGGTGTTGTTTTTTATACGAGGTATATGAGAATCGGACTTTTTTTTTCCAGAAAGGATAGATTTTACGCTTGCGATCAATCTCAGTTTTAAGAAATTTTACAATATCGGGAATATTGTAGAAATTTCTCACGTTTTCTTTGAATCTTCTTAAAAAGATTCCCAATTTATCCTCCATACCTCATCCTTTACAGGTACTGTAGACTGTCAATATAAATACATGTGATCATTTCACATTAAATGCTTTCTTATATAGATTCCACACTATGATATTTAAAAATTGTTAATATCAGATTATAAAGCATTTGGATTTTTTCCAAATCTATGATTATGACTTATATTTTGCCTATTTCTATCGTTTATATGCATAAAAATATTTTTTTTCTTCAATATTTTCTTATGAAACTAGGTAAAAAATATACGCTCATGTTAATATTAGACATTTAGCTAAATGGAGTTATGGTGAAAAATGGACCTTGAAAAATTGGAATCTGTATTTAAAGACTTAAGTGGTGAAGAAATTCAAATTTATGAATTGGCATTGCTAAGAGGATATGTTACTTCCTCAATGGTGAATAACCTCGATATTAAGAAACCCGCTAAGAAATTTGAAGAATACCTGAAAAATTTGGAACAAAGAAAGGTATTGAAAAAATTACCGGGTATTGTACCACGTTTTATTCCACTAACCCCCATTAAGGATTATCTTAATTATCTTGAAGTATTTGAATCTGAAAAGGATAAAATCATTAAAAAATTACAGGAACTGACAAAAAATCAGCAAAATATTGCAGCGACCATTAAAGAAAATTCGCAAGCATCGATATCATCATCAATTTTAGATTTAACTAAGAGAATTAATGAGTTAAAGACCGATTCTTCCAAACAAGTTGAAGAGTATTTGGGGGAAATTAACACTATACTTAAAGCTTTGACAGAATCTATTGAAAATGAACTAACAAATTCTGCAAATACTCAGAGTGAATCGTTCAATAAGAAAGTCTCATCAAGTTCTGATGATTTTTCACAGAAAACTACTGCTTATCATAGCTCCTATGTAGACCAAACTGACAAAGCAGTATCAACATTTGAAGAAAAAATTACACTCCATAAAGAAGACTTAGGTAAATTTTTCGTGTCTCAACAAAATAATATTGATGAATCATTAGCGAAAACTAAAAGTCTTGTTTCAGAGCAAGCTGAACGAATGGATGAAAAAATGGAGAAAATCAGTGTAGAAGCAAAACAGGTCTTAAAAGAAAATGTTGAAAATTCTGCGGAAACCATCGCTCAAGCTATATATAATGCTGAAGATGTCTCAAAAAACACTTTAGACAGTGTTATAAAGACTTCGGAAACTATGCTAACGAATTCTAGTAATGAAGTCAAAAAAATATTTGACAATAGTTATTCTGAGGTTCAAAACACAGAGGAACAGCTAATTAATGTATTAGGTGCTCAACAAAATGAATTAAAAGAAAAAATACGCACTCAAGTAACTGATTTGATGAGTACTACAACAAATCAAATGACAAAGATTCAATCAGAATTATTAGCAGATTCAGATGAAATCGTAAACAGCTCTATCACTGAAGTCCAAACTTCTCACAAGAATTGGGGGGATACTCTTTCTGGTGTTTTGACCGATATCATAGATTCTGTTAATGAGGGCAGTACACAACTAAAATCTGTTATTGCGAAATCGATAAAAGATGAGATTACTAAGTTTAAGGGAGAAGTTGTAGCTGAATTAACTAAAATCCAAAATGAATATGTCAAGCGCGTTGAGAAAACGGGAAAATCGTATGAGACAGCATTTAAAAATAACATAAATGATAAGCTTGTGAATTTCCAGGACACACTAAAGAAAAACTTGGGTCAATTAGCCCAAAAAAATACAGAAATGACTACCAATCAAACCGCCATTTATACAGACTTCAACACAAAAATAAAGTCATCCATCTCAAGCACGGGAGAAAAGATAAGTACCGATTTTCGTACAATTTTACAAAAAAGCTACGAAAACGCCTTGAAAGTCATAGGCAACATATATACTGAAAACTCCGGACAAGTAGAGAGCTCAATTAACTCAACTCTGGATGTTCTCAAACAAAACAGTAAACTTTTACTATTAGATATTGATGAGATTTCCAAACTTATTGATGAAGGTTTAAGAACCGAGTCTAGCAAACTTCTTGCGACAGTGGATGAGCGGGTTAATAAGATCAAGGAATTAGCACAACAAACGATTGAAAACCAAGATACTATCATTAATGAAAACATGAAAAAGAACAAACAAATTCTGGAAATTCTTGCCCAAAATGCAAATTTTTCTTTGGATAAAGCGAGTGAAGCAATGAAGGAAACAATTAATCAATTCCAGATGGGACTAAATCCCAATATTACTTCTCTATCCGAAGATAGCAAAAATGCAATCACTGCTACGAAACAAAGTCTACTTCATTTAGTAAAAGAAATTCAAACCGAATTCACTGAAAATTCAAACTCCATCAATGATTCATTCAAATCTACAATTGATACGTCTACCAAAGAACTTCAAAATCAGATTCAAGCTCATAATAGTAAAGCTGATGAAATGATAACTGATGTTAAAACAAAAATTGAATCTGCTTTTCAACATGTAACTGAATCATCTGATCATATGTCCCAAGAAATCGCTAAAACTATCAAAAGTGCTGGTGAAAACATCCAAAATGAAGTTTTTACTAAATTAGGGCAACTTAGCTCTGAGGTAGAAAGGAATTTTGTTATAGCAGCTAACACACTTGATGTTCCCAAGCAGATGATTAAGGATGTATGGAAGAATTTTATCGATAGCAAATTATTTGATAGTGAAAAAACCTGGGTAATTTCAGGACAAGATGTGATAATGGAATATGTTAGAAATATGATTCAACGAGCAAAAGCATCAGTGTTCCTTTTAGTTCCTAAATTTGATGATTTGGATTGGAAATTGATTATGGATGTCCACAAAAAAGGAAGAAAATTCATTATTTGTACGAATTTAGAAACAGTGAAGGACATGAATACCGTTAATCAGGCGTTTGAGAGTGGTATCGAGCTATTTTCATATACTGAAAAGGATTTCATAGCAGCTTATCATGATAACGAAGAAATCTTATTAGCACCAATATCACCAAAAGAGGACGAGACTGCTGCTATCGTTTCAGAAACCTCTCCAATGGTTACTCATATGTCATCCATGTTTGCGGATTACTGGAGAAGATCTTCCAAAAAATATCAGCCAAAATAATCCAAATGACCACCAGTTAACATTCGAATATATTAAACTGGTGATATTATCTATGGAACCATTTTTAAGGAGTAAAAATCCATATTGAATCAAGAATTACAAACAAAAAAGTGCGTATCCACAAAAGTTTAATATTTACGCATTCATTTTCAGTATGTTTCAATCTGTGTAAAGGAAAAAATGATGAAAGAGATTCCTAAATCGAAAAAATCTACGAAGAAAGAGAATAAAAGGAAAAAGTATATTCTCGAACATCCTTGTTGTGACGAACCCCTTATCAAGGAACAAGATGGATTTTTTGTGTGCCTAAACTGTGGAATGGTGTATGATGAACAAGTGTTAGATGCATCTCCACGAAGAGCATTTACACAGGATGAAATAGCAAAACGAAAGTCTGCTGAACCAGTATATAGCCCAATTGGACCGAGAACTGTCATACAAGGTAATACTGATGCCAAAGGAACATTATTATCACCTAAAGGGAAGCAGAAATATCACCGATTAGCGAAAATTCACCGTTCATTAACTACTTCTTATGAACGCAATCTATGGATAGCATTACCTAACCTACAAAGATTAAAGGAACGCTTAAATTTACCAGATGCAGTAGAAGAAGATGCACTTAGAATTTATACGAATGCGGTTAAAAAGAAACTAACAATGGGAAGAAGCATCGATACTCTTCTTGCGGCTTCAATATTTGCTGCATTACGTATTCATGAGATTCCTCGCACTATTGAAGAAATTTTGGATATCGCTGAACTCCCAAAAAAGAATGTGATTAAAAGTTACCGATTGATTTTATTAAAAATTCTACCAGAAATGGGTGTAAAAATCAAACATTTTGGACCAGGACGTTATATTGACAAATTTATAGAAGAACTTAAACTCAGTATGGATACACGAAATAAAGCAATTTCACTATTAAATATTGCAAAAGAAAATGGAATGCCCACCGAAGGCAAGGACCCGAAAGGTCTTGCTGCAGCAGCAATTTATACTGCTTCCAAACTTTTAGGAGAAAATCGCACTCAAAATGAAATTGCTAAACTCTCTCATATTACAGAGGTAACATTACGAATGCGAGCAAAAGATCTTAAACAGTATGGATTAGATCGGATGAAAAAGAAGGATGAAATGAGGAAAGTAATTTCGTCCTGAAAATAAATAAAAAATTAAAAAAAATTATCGCTCTTTTCTTAGGGATTTGACAATGATTACTAATCCTACGATTCCTATAATTCCAGCACCGATATAAGTCCCAATTTTCATTTGTGCTTGTAATACGTAAGGATGCAAAGGAAGTCCATAGTAATCTTGGGAAATATATGTAGATACATTTCTATATCCATCACTCCCATCACTCCCATATAACCAATCACAGATAAAATTGATTTGAGTTGCATCTAAATCAAATTCATCAGTAATATTGTATCCTGCTGCTACACTCATCCTTTGTGCTTCAGGTAAACGAGCTAATTCAAACCACTTAGGTACACCCACAAGACTTCTAAGCGAATTTTCACTATTAGAATTCCAAATGCTGGCTAGTTGGGTCAAATTCATTCCAAGTTCGTCTGGTGGTGAGGTAACCTCGAATCCAGTATAAAAGGGATCGATGGATCCCAATCCTTCAGGTCTTATATAACTATTTGCCCATTGAAGGTAAATTAGATCTTGGGCTCGGCTACCTACGGTTTGAGTTCTTATATGTGGATAGATTCGGTTAATTACATCAACGTAAAGAGTAGTGTTAAAGAGGTAATCTAACAATCCAGCAGATACAGATTCATCTAAGCTCCACCCATTTTTTACAAGATCAAAATATGTAGGATTATAAGTCGCTCGTATCCATGTACGTATCTGTGTTTCATTAAACGGTGAATTAGAATCACTTACATTCCAAATTTTTTCTGCTTCAGCTAATGATATATCCAGATCAGGACGATCAAATTCCCAATTAAACACATTTATGATACCTTGGAATTTAACTGGATATGTACCTGAGATAAAGGTCGCATTTGTCCACTGCATTAAGAATAATTTTTCTGCATTAGTAGAATTAACTTCAAAAGGTAATCCAGCGAGTGTAGGTACTAATGGTATCAAATGATCGGTTAGGTATTCCGATACATAAAGGATTTGATCCCAAGAAGCATCGTAGGTTTCCAACAGATCAGCTTGTAACCTTGGATAAGTCATATCATAAATTTCCAATCCATCACTACCATCAGCAATAAATGCTACTGAACCTTGAAGCCTAAATCCGTTAGCTTCTCCTCCATCATTAAAATCTAGCCCAAGCTGAACAGGATTGGTTTTATTAGAGATTGAAATAATTTCAAAACCATCCGAACCGTCTGCAACAAATGCTAGGGATCCTGAGATCCATAATCCGTTAGCTTCTCCTCCATCATCATACTGTCCAATTTGTATTGGATTGGATTTATTCGATATATCAATAACCTCGAATCCATCACTTCCATCTGCTAAATATAAATAGGGATCAGCAATCCAAAGATCATTTGCTACACCACCATCATCAAAATGACCGACTCGTGTAACATTCTCAGGAACAGAAATGTCTAATATTTCTAATCCATCAGCACCATCGGCAACATATGCAAAACTTCCAGAAAGTGCGATTTTATTCGCTTCCGCAGTTCCATTAACATATTGTACGACTTGGGAAATATTGGTTGGATCTGTAATATTAAGAATTCGCAATCCATCAGTACCATCGGCAATATAGGCGAGATCCCCAGATTTTATAATTCCAAATGTATCTCCTGTTCCATTAATATATGAGTTCACATAAGTGATATTTGCAGGATTTGAGATATTTAGAATTTGTAATCCATCGCTTCCGGCAGCAACATAAACAAGATCGCCTGACCTTGTAAGGTCATGAGCTTCTCCCGTTCCAGTATCGTAATGATCGATTTGAGTAACATTTTCTAAATCTGATACATTTAAGGCGCGTAATCCATCGGTACCTGCCGCTACATATAATACTGAGCCAGATAATATAATTTCGTTGAAGGATCCCGTTCCATTGGTATATTGCTCAATTTCTTCTGGAATGTCTTCAATATCATTTATATAATTAAATACATTTGAGCCAGATCCAGAACCTGTCAGAAAATTGTAAATGCTCGTTTGTGAATCAGCTGAATAAGTTAAATTCCCCATACCGATATATTCTGATATCCCTTCAATGTCATAATTTCCAGAGGTACTTACGGTCCAAGATGGATCATTGAAGAACAAATCAGTTGCATTTTCCAAACCAATAGATGATGCTAAATCATTGATAATAGCATTTAGAGATTGTGCAGAAACTGAACCGTTTACTAAACGCGGCATAAAATTCGTTTGGTAATCTTTCAATCCTACCATAGCATCAGGGATAATTTCCTGAATTGCGTACAATTCTGCTTCTGAAATAAACTCAGATCTTGTTTGTGTAAATCCAATTATAATGGCTGTATCCATGCGATTGTCAATTTGCTTATCCATACCGATACTAGCGGGAATTAATCCAACACCTATGATTAGAACAATAATCCCTACAACTAATTTTCCTTTACCCATATTATTAACACCTAAACTTTACACGTATTGTTATTTTTGTTACTGATTTCTCGTTATTACAAGACATAATAAATAATTGTCTATAATTTTTTTGCTATATGAAATTTTTCGTTTATTTTACTCAATAATCCACAAAAATGTGGAGGTATTGATGATATTTCTGACTTATTTTTATCTTTTCCTATAGGAGAGTATTAATATCACTCCTAGGAAAGCTAAGAACCCGCCTCCAACTAATCCACCAACACTCAATAAATTCGCAAATTCAGTAGGATGCATGAAGAATTGCCCATTTTGTAATGCTAAAACGGGTAATATTTGAGTTCTAAATCTTAATACCCATTGAGCTACAATATCAACCATCCCTGCACCCATGCCAAATTCCTCACTTATCTGAGCAAATTGAATGGTCTCCGAGATTTCATCATTAGGTCCTAACCTTGCGATAAGTAACCAATCTAGAATTCCAGAAAGACTAGTTAAGGAAAGAGCGTTTTCTGGATCCCATAAATTCGCACTCCTCGTTCCTAATTCGAAATCTGATGGAGGAAGAACCACTTCAAAACCAGCTAACATTGCGTATTGAGGTCCTAAGGAGCTAATTCCATCAGGGATTATTGCACCTGTTGCCCACTGAGCATAAAAGGTGTCAAGAACGATGTCATCAAATGAATCTTCTTGAGCTGCTTCGACGAGAGGTACAATTACACGATCTCCTAAGTCAGCAGCAAACAAGTAATTCATAAACAAGCTGAAATCGTTTGGATCCATTGAAAAGTGAGATTGTAAGTTAGATGCTAAAGTTGAATTAGAATCTGCTGCATACCAAAGATAAAAACCTCCATCATCATAATTAAATGGAGATAATGTATCTAATTCATCCCATAAAGCTTCTGTCAAAGTCAAACTATAGTTAGAAGGACTATGTGTAATAGTTCCATTATCATAAGTAACCCCAATCTCCCAAGCTACAATCCCAGATCCCACTGTCAAGGGAACTCCAGTATTTACCAAAGTTGCATTAGCCCACTGGATATAGAAGTAAGTCTCAGCAGTGCTATTATCCGCAGCGAAAGGTAATGATCCCAATGAAGGAACCAATGGAAACATATATGAACTGAGATAAGCTGATACATTAGAAATTTGAGACCAAGTTGCATTATATGCATCCTCCATCTCTTTTTCATCATCAGTATCCCCCAACCTTTCTTGATATTCCTGTAAATAATCATAGATTCCTGAACCTTGTTCTAAATCTGTAATGATTCCAGGATAGGTACCATTTCCAAATAGAGTATTATTTTGAGCTAGTGCTGTGAATCCGA
>JAEOTN010000213.1 GCA_016839865.1 Promethearchaeota archaeon
GGATCTAAAAAATCGACTGATCCGTTTTTTCGAGCAATATATCCGTCAAGAGTGCATGCTATTGAGAGTATTACTTTTACCATAGTAAGGTATATGTTTCGTACCTAGTTTATGTTTTTGTGGTGGAATCTATAATAACGCTCAAACATTAAGAAATAATATAATGACACCTAGATTTGGTAGAAGACCTCTGAGGGGACTTAGGATCCTCAGACGTGGAATACTCAGACCCTTTATGCGCCCCCCTAGACGTATAATCCGAAGATTACTGTTCGGTAGCTTCGTGTACTTGGCTATTACCGGAAGTAGACCATACAAAATGTATCCTGAAGAAGTTGAAAGAGTAGAACAGCATACAGGAAAGCCTGCAGAAGAATTGACAGAAGAAGAATTAAAATCGTCGATGAGAGATTTAAATATCGAAAATCGGGAGATATCCGATGAAGAACATAATCGGATTAATGAGCAGAATGGAATGTCCACTTCAGATGCTAAACATAATGCTTATTGCAAATTTTGTGGTGCAAAATTGACAGGTCCTGGAAAGTTCTGCGCGAATTGTGGTTCAAAAGTTTAATTGCCATTTTTTTGCCATAATCCCTATTATTTATGTGAAACAACAGTGATAAAATGAAAATATTAGTTGTATACTATACTAGAACCGGGAATACAAAAACCGTAGCAGAGCATATTGCGAACGAGCTTAATGCTGATATTGAAGAGATAATAGATATGAAAGCTAGAACTGGTGTAGTTGGTTCAGCGAGTGCGTACCTTCGACCACGGGCAACAACTACGATAGAAGAAATCAAACATAATCCAAAAGACTATGATGTAGTTATTGTAGGGGGGCCAATATGGTGGTTCTCCAGTGTCCCAGCGGTTAATACTTTTATCAGTGATTATAAAGAGCAAATTAACAAAGCAGCATTCTTTTACTCGTTTGATAAAGATACTCGAAATCGTATTAGTGCTTTTCCAGATATGGAAGAATTTTTAGGTAAATCTCCTGTTGCAACGGTTTCTGCGGAATCAAGGACGATTAAAGATGGTTCGTATAAGAAAAATTTTGAAGACTTTATTCAAAATATTAAAAAATCATAAGCCACGTGCTTTTTTTAAACGAGCTTGGCGCAATTTTCTTTCCTTTTCCCATTTATTCCCACAGTTCTTGCAAAACATGCCAAAAAGAGTCGGATCTTCACTTTGAAATGGTTTTGCACAATTTACACATGCAGTATGATATTGATAATAGTACACTTCAGCATCTCTGTCAATTCTTAGGTCAAGCTCTTTTTTACGACTACATTCACTGCAAAATTTTCCGGATAAAACTGTTTCCATGTCTGTAAATGGAGTTCCACAGTTTAAACAATACGTTACCTGAAATTGATACCATATCGGTTTAGAATTTCTTCGAATTTTCTCCACAAGCATACTCCTCTGAACGTAGATTCCCTAATAAAAAAATGAAGCGCACATAATTAAGTGCTTTTTATTGCGTCCTTGGTTGATTTAACTGAATTACCATCAGATGAAGATGGTTGTGCTAAGGTGGATTCCAACACTTTTTTCAGATATTGACCCGTATAGGATTTTTTCATATCTGCTATCTCTTCAGGAGTACCAGTTCCAATAATTCTTCCACCATTTTCTCCTCCTTCTGGTCCCAGATCGATAAGATAATCTACAGATTTAATCACATCAAGATTATGTTCAATTACAACAACCGTGTTACCCTGATCAACCAATCGCTGGAGTACTCGGATTAAGATTTTCACATCGTGCATATGAAGACCTGTCGTACATTCATCTAGTACATAAAGGGTGTTTCCAGTAGATCTTTTACTCAATTCTCTAGAAAGTTTCATTCTCTGGGCTTCACCACCACTTAAAGTCGTGCTGGATTGACCTAATTCGATATAACCCAAACCTACATCTACAACAGTTTGGAGTATTCTTTTGATCTTTGGATGATTTTCAAAGAATTCCAATGCTTGGTTATGGGTCATTCGCAGAATATCATATATGCTTTTACCCTTGTATTTAACTTCAAGTGTCTCCTGATTGTATCTCTTCCCCTTACAGACGTCGCATTTTACGTATACGTCTGGCAGGAAATGCATCTCAATGAGATTATAACCTAATCCTCGACATTTTTCACATCGACCCACTTTGACGTTAAAAGAGAACCGACCCTTCTTATATCCTCGAATTTTTGCTTCCTCTGTCTTTTCAAACGTATCTCGTATGAGATCAAAAGCTTTCGTATATGTTGATGGGATTGATTTAGGTGTTCGACCTATAGGTCGTTGATCAATATTTATCACTTTATCGATGTTATCCAGACCCTTGATGTCATCAAAATTAATTTTCACATGTTTTTTCTTTCTGCGAAACTCTTCACTAACCGCTTCAAGGAGGACTTGCTGAATAAGACTCGATTTCCCTGCTCCTGAAACTCCAGTAACACAAGTGAATATTCCCAGAGGAATCTTTACATCAACGTTTTTGAGGTTATTTTCTCGAGCCCCGATAATTTCTAAAAATTCTGTATCCTTCGTTATTGCTCTACGTTTCTTCGGAAGGCAAATTTGTTTTTTACCTGATAGATATTGACCAGTAATGGATTTAGGATTTGATTCAATTTGATCTATTGTTCCCGCCTCGACGATGTGTCCTCCCTTCTCTCCACCATAGGGTCCAATATCAACAATGAAATCAGATGCTCGTATCACATCTTCATCATGTTCTACAATAAGAACTGTATTACCACGTTTCTTTAATTCTTTAAGCATTTTGATAAGTTTAGATTTATCTTTCGGGTGCAATCCGATTGTTGGCTCATCTAAGACATAGAGTACTCCTACAAGATTTGAACCTATTTGTGTCGCGAGTCGAATTCTCTCAGATTCACCACCACTTAATGTTCGGGCAACTCGATCCAAAGTAATATAGTCTAGACCAACGTTTTTCAAGAAGGAATACCGTGCATCAATCTCTTTCAAGATATCCCTAGCAATCTTCTTTTCTCGCTTATTGAGTTTCAATCCTTTAAACCATCGGATTGCCTCGGAAACATAAAGTTCGCATACTTCCCAAATATTCTTACCTTCCAAGGTTACAGCGAGGCTAATGGGTTTTAATCTTTTACCATTGCATGCTGTGCATCTCGTGTCAGTCATGAACTGTTCATACCACTGGCGCATCCCTGGTGATTTAGTTCTCATATACCTGTTTTGGAGAGTTGGTATAATTCCGCGAAAAGGTCGTTTTGCTTTGAAGCTAAAATGAGTCTCATCGTCATCATAATCTTCTGAGTCCTCATCAACTCCTCCATTTTTTTCGTAGGAAAACAATATCTTCTCTTTACCGGTTCCGAACAGAAACTTATCCCAAAAAGTATCAGGTAGGTTTTTGATAGGTTGATTCAAATCCACTTCATAGTGATCTGCTAAAGATTCAATACTTCTCCAGCTCCACGTACCTAAAGTCCCAAATCCTCCGACTCTTCGCAACCCACTCTCATATAATTCAACGTCTGTATCAGGAAATATCTTAATTTCATCAAAATTAAGTACTCGACCGAGTCCCTTACAATATGGACACATTCCGTAAGGCGTATTAAACGAAAAATCACGGGCTTGCAATTTCTCATATGATAAGCCACAGTCAGGACAGAAGAAATGTTCGGAAAAAATTCGAGATTCACCATCAACAATTGCAATCTCAACTAATCCTTCAGTTAAGGATAATGAAGTCTCCACTGAGTTTGCCACACGTGAGCGAAACTCGTTATCCTCTTCGCTTTTCATAATAAGTCTATCAATTACCACGGAAATATCGTGCTTAATGTTCTTATCTAATGAGATGGGGTCTTCTAATATGTACTCAATTGCTTCTTTTCCTTGATCTTGGATAATTACCCGTGAATACCCACTTTTTCTTAATTTGAGAAACAATTTCTCGTAAGTTCCTTTCTTCCCTCTGATAATAGGAGCAAGTATTTTGAATTTTATCCCTGTTTTCAATGATTGTAAGATTTCATGAATAATCTCTTGACTGCTCTTCGGAGTTATTTCTTTTCCACATTCAGGGCAATGAGGAGTTCCAATATTAGCCCACAACAATCGTAAATAATCATAAATTTCTGTAACTGTACCTACAGTAGATCGAGGATTTTTACTAACTGTTTTTTGTTCAATGGCAATCGCCGGACTCAAACCTTCAACAGTATCCACATCAGGTTTATCCATCCCTTCAAGAAACTGACGGGCATACGCTGATAATGATTGAAGATATCTGCGTTGCCCCTCGGCATAAATTGTGTCAATAGCTAAGCTGGACTTTCCAGATCCACTTAAACCTGTAAAGGTAACCATCTTATCTCTAGGGATATTCACATCTATGTTCTTTAGGTTATTCTGACGTGCTCCTTTAACTACAATCCACTTACCATTTCCATTTTTTGCCATCGAAAGTACTCTCGATCATCATTGTGTGATACTTTTTTGAGTTTGTCAAAATAAAATATAAAACAGCAATGCGTGGGAGAGATTATTCACCTTTAAAAACTCCACGAAAAATGGAAAAAGAGATAGATTCAATCAGAAGTTGTTAGTTGGTTAATATATCACAAATATAGATCGCTCTTGGGATCCTCTTCTTTTTTCTCTTCAAGAGGAAAAGCATCATCATCCAGTAACTGGACAATCTCATATTGTAATTCTTTTCCATGTCTATCGAAAACAACCAATTGATCTAATGAGCTCTCACCATGAGCACTCCCGAGTATCATATTGATGTAGTAGATCCGAAAAGTTTGACGATCTTGGTCACTCGGATCAGCAGGTCCAAGGGTATGGGAGTGCAAAAAACCACAAACGCTTGTATCATCAAACGGAAATTGGTCACTGTAAAATCCAGTAGCAAAAGGTGTACTGAAATATCGTCCAGGTAAGCGAATTCGCCAGATTATCCATCGATCTAATTGGATAAATGCCCCCATTTCATTCGGTGCATGTTCTCTAGCTGTCTGTTTTACCATATTCAGAAATTGTTGAGAAATCTGAATTTTCCCAAATCCATAAAATCCCAAACAAGCTTTTAGCTCTACTAATACTTCAGCAATGCTATATGGTTGCATTTCTGACCAAGTTCGTAGAAAGTGGAGTCTTTGATGAAGTGTTTTATCGTCAAATTTCTCCTCTATAAAATATGGAAACTCAAAAGTTGGAGGTTTTGGATACTCGGTTAAGTTCATTATAACATTGTAACCATTACTGAAGTCAACTGTAAACTTGTTAGATTCGGAATCAAATTCTTCAACAGTGAATTTTTCCTGAACCAATTCAATTTGCTGAGTAATGCTTATGATGTTCTTAGAAACTTGATTCTTTAAATCCGAAATCCTCTTTTTTAATTCCGGAGGTGTGTAC